>CBDUAP010000303.1:0-1536 GCA_965365165.1 uncultured Flavobacteriaceae bacterium | reverse complement strand
GTAATACGTACAAAATCAGGTCAATATTTTAATCCATTTTTCAATGATCCCTTTTTTCGAGAGTTTTTCGGCCACAGATTTTACGGGATTCCAAAAGAAAGGCGCGAAAAATCTTTGGGTTCTGGAGTAATCGTTTCAGAAGACGGCCTTGTTTTAACCAACAACCATGTAGTTGAGAATGCTTCTGAAATACTGGTCACCCTGTCAGACAAGCGTGAACTGGAAGCGGAAATTGTCGGGACAGACCCCAAAAGCGATGTTGCTGTCATTCGCCTGAAAGGAAATATCAAAGATTTAACACCGGTACCGATCGGTAACTCAGGAGAATTACGCCTTGGCGACATTGTCCTTGCCATAGGCAATCCCTTTGGCCTTGATCACACTGTGACCATGGGCATTGTCTCCGCAAAAGGCAGGGCAAACGTGGGCATCACAGATTATGAAGATTTTATCCAGACTGATGCTGCAATTAATCCCGGCAACTCAGGGGGTGCGCTCATTAATATGAAGGGAGAACTTGTCGGGATCAATACAGCCATTGTCAGCAAGTCAGGCGGATACCAGGGAATTGGTTTTGCTATTCCTTCCAACATGGCCAAGGCAGTTATGGACAGTCTTGTAAAACATGGCAAGGTGGTTCGTGGTTGGCTCGGAGTATCCATTCAGGACCTGGACAAAAATCTCTCAGAAGCCCTGGGAATGAAGGATACCAATGGCGTTCTTATAACCGATGTCAACAAAAACAGCCCGGCTGAAAAAGCGAAGCTGAAAAGAGGTGATATCGTTTTAAGGGTTGATGGTGAAAAGATGAATTCCACCGGGCGTTTTAGGAATACAATCGCTGCAATGGGAGCAGGCGCAGAAATACATCTTGATATATTGCGTGACGGTAAGGAAAAAAATGTGACTGTTACTCTGGGTGAACTGCCGGGTGAGTTTGGCGGCCAGGTAACCCTTGATGAATATGATGAATTTTTGGGCGGTATAACTGTTGCACCACTGAACGAACTGACACGTGAAAAATTTGAAATCAATGAAAAGGTAGAAACCGGTGTTGTCATAACTAAAATTGAAGAAGGAAGTACAGCCCAAGAAGCAGGCCTACGGCCAGGGGATGTAATTCTCGAGGTAAACAGGCACGACGTAACTTCTGTTGATGAATTTGTCAAAGCCTACAAAAAATCTAAAAATAGTCTGCTCTTGCTGATTTACCGTCAAGGCAGCACTTTTTACCTTGTAATGCAAAAATGATGATCTTCTTTCTGTAATTTCAATAGTTTTTAAAGTTAAATCTAAATTTATTGGAGGTGTGAAATGAATAGCACAATAGCTGACAGTATAATTATCAGGGTTGGACATGGAATCATGACAATCCCAAGGAACAACAATAAGAAAAAAGAACCTGATACATTTTCTGATAAAAGTGAACAGGCAAAAAAACCTGAAGAGCATCTTACGCAGTAAACCAATCTGACCCGCTGGCACAAAATGGATGTGACTTATGGCCTGAAACCCTCTATAATACAACTTTGTACT
>CBDUAP010000302.1:0-1599 GCA_965365165.1 uncultured Flavobacteriaceae bacterium | reverse complement strand
TGACCATTGATTGTATTGACAACCACCAGCCCAATTCAGACGCCCGAAGGAAAGCATATCTTGCAGATATTACCTATGGGACAAATAATGAATTTGGTTTTGATTATTTAAGGGATAACATGGCCCATTCGCCAAATGACCTGGTTCAAAGGCCCCATAACTATACCATCGTGGATGAGGTGGATTCAGTTTTGGTAGATGATGCAAGAACACCGCTGATCATTTCAGGTGCCATACCCCAAGGAGACAGGCATGAATTTAATGAGTTGAAGCCCAAAGTGGACGAACTGGTGCGGCTTCAGAACAAATACCTGATCGGGGTTTTGGCGGAGGCCAAAAAACTGATTGCCGAAGGAAACACCAAAGAAGGTGGCTTCCTCTTGTACAGGGTATTCAGGGGTCTTCCGAAAAATAAGGCGCTGATCAAATTTTTGAGCCAGGAAGGAATCAAACAGCTGCTTCAGAAAACCGAAAATTTCTATATGCAGGACAACAACAGGGAAATGCCCAAGATTGACGAGGAGCTCCTGTTTGTAATTGAAGAAAAAAACAACTCCATAGACCTTACTGATAAGGGGATTGCACATTTATCAGGAAACAATGAGGATCATTTCTTCGTTTTGCCCGATATGGGGATCGAGATCGGAAAAATTGATGACAAGGAAATTTCCACAGAGGAAAAAGCAAGGGAAAAAGAAGAACTTTACCGTGATTTCAGCATCAAGAGCGAAAGAATACATACGCTGAACCAGTTGCTAAAGGCCTATACGCTTTTTGAAAAGGATGTGGAATATGTGATCATTGAGGACCAGATTAAAATTGTTGACGAGCAGACGGGACGTGTCATGGACGGCAGAAGGTATTCTGACGGATTGCACCAGGCACTTGAGGCAAAAGAAAATGTAAAGATTGAGGCTGCCACCCAAACTTTTGCAACCATTACCCTGCAAAATTACTTCAGGATGTACCGCAAATTGTCCGGGATGACCGGAACTGCTGTAACGGAAGCCGGCGAATTCTGGGAAATCTACAAGCTTGATGTTGTTGAAATTCCGACAAACATGCCATTGATCAGAGATGACCGTGAAGATCTTATTTACAAAACCAAAAGAGAAAAATACAATGCCGTTATCGATGAGATCAACAATCTGGTGAATCAGAAAAGACCTGTGCTTGTGGGTACAACATCAGTTGAGATCTCTGAATTGTTGTCAAAAATGCTGTCTATCCGTAAAATTCCGCACAATGTTTTGAATGCTAAATTGCATAAAAAAGAAGCAGATATTGTGGAGTCAGCAGGTAATCCGGGCGTAGTGACCATTGCAACGAATATGGCGGGTCGGGGTACGGATATCAAGTTAACTGATGAGGTAAAAAATTCAGGTGGATTGGCTATCATAGGTACAGAACGACATGATTCAAGACGTGTAGACAGGCAGCTCCGGGGTCGTGCCGGACGACAGGGTGATCCTGGTTCATCACAGTTCTATGTGTCACTTGAAGACAACCTGATGCGTTTGTTCGGATCAGAGCGAATTGCCAAAATGATGGATAAAATGGGCCTCAAAGAAGGGGAGGTGATTCAGCATTCCATGATCT
>CBDUAP010000301.1:0-1610 GCA_965365165.1 uncultured Flavobacteriaceae bacterium | reverse complement strand
GACCCGTTCACTTCTGACCCGTTCACTTCTGACCCGTTCACTTCTGACCCGTTCAGTTTCGAGCGCTTCACTGCCCACCCCTTCGGAATTGAGGGTTTATAAAAGCCTTTAGGAGGGTTGGGTTAAATTTAATCTCAACAGACCTATCCTGATTTATCTTTATTCTCTATATTTGATTTGATGAGTCAGGTCAAGATCATAGAATGCCCCAGGGATGCCATGCAGGGCATAAAAAGTCATTTTATAGCAACTGAAGCCAAGGCAAGGTATATCAATGCATTGCTGAAAGTTGGTTTTGACACGATTGATTTCGGGAGCTTTGTTTCTCCTAAGGCGATTCCTCAAATGAGAGACACAGCAGCGGTTTTGGACCAGCTGGACCTTACTTCTTCCAACAGTAAATTGCTGGCAATAGTGGCCAATGTGAGGGGTGCTGAAGATGCTGTTAATTTTGAAGAAATAGCATATTTGGGTTATCCTTTTTCCATATCAGAAAATTTCCAGATGAGAAATACGGGTAAAACGATTGAGGAATCCCTCATGATACTCGAACAGATCATTTCGATTGCCCGGAAAAAAAATAAAGGGGTTGTCGCATATTTATCAATGGGTTTTGGGAACCCTTACGGTGATCCCTGGAATGCAGATATTGTTGCCCAATGGACCAAAACGCTTGCCGGACTGGGAGTGACAATATTGTCTTTATCTGACACCGTGGGGCTTGCTGACGGGAAGATTATTTCATATTTGTTCAGTAACCTCATCCCCATGTATCCCAATATTGAATTTGGTGCACATTTGCACACGCACCCTGCCCGATGGCATGAAAAGATTGATGCGGCCTTTTCTGCAGGCTGTAAAAGATTTGATGGTGCCATAAAAGGATACGGTGGATGCCCCATGGCCAAAGATGAATTAACCGGGAATATGCCTACAGAAAAATTATTATCCTATTTTACAAGCAAAAAGGTAGTGACAGGCATTCATCCCTTAAGGTTTGAATCGGCTTATAACGAGGCCTTAAAGATCTTTAGTTTATGACAGGTTTGAAGTGGGATTTTGGTGTCATACTTATTTAATCCCGTCATAGGCCCCCATAGCAGCTCCAATAATGCCTGCTTCATTCTTATTTTCGGCTGGAATAATCGGGGTTTCTATATGGATATGATCTTTGAATTTATGCATTTTCGAACTTGCTCCTCCTCCTACGATAAAAAGGTCAGGAGAAAGAATGAGTTCTATGTGTTTGAAGTATTTATGTAATCTCTTACCCCATTTGGCATAAGTTAAATCTTCTTTTTTTCGAATGGAGTCGGCTGCATATTTTTCAAAGGCGTCATTTTTGTATGTTGTATGGCCGAGTTCCGTATTTGGGATTAGTGACCCGTTAAAAAACAGGCCAGAACCAATGCCCGTACCCAAGGTGATCACGGCTACCAATCCTTTTTTACCTTTTCCTGCTCCAAAATGTATCTCTGCTTCGGCGGCAGCATCGGCATCATTGATTACTGTAAAATCGAGGCCGGTGGCCTTGCTGAACAATTCATTGACATTAACACCTTTCCAGTCTGGATGTATCTTGCCCTGAGTCATGTAGATGATCTTGTCAA
>CBDUAP010000300.1:0-1622 GCA_965365165.1 uncultured Flavobacteriaceae bacterium | reverse complement strand
TTCGTAAACGACTACTTGAGTACGATGATATCATGAACGCCCAAAGGGAGGTGATCTATAAACGAAGAAGACACGCTTTATATGGAGAGCGTTTGCAAGTAGACATTGTCAACATGATCTATGACACCTGTGATGCTATTGTATTGAGCAACAAAATGACCAATGATTATTCAAATTTTGAATTTGAATTGATTCGTTTTTCTTCAACCACTTCTCCATTTACTAAGGAAGAGTTTGCGGCCAAAGATGAAAGAGAACTGGTAGATGAACTATTTGATGTGGTCTATAAACATTATCAGGGGAAAATAGAAAGAAGTGCCGTTGCTGCCTTCCCTGTGATCAAAGACGTTTATGAAAAACAAGGTGATCGCTACGAAAGAATTGTGGTTCCTTTTACGGATGGTATCAAGACACTGCAGGTTGTCACCAATTTGAAGGATGCCTATGAAAGTCAGGGTCAAAAACTGGTAGAGGATTTTGAAAAAAATATTACCCTTGCCATTATTGATGATACCTGGAAGGATCACTTAAGAAAAATGGATGATCTAAAGCAATCTGTACAGAATGCTACTTATGAGCAAAAAGATCCGCTGTTGATCTATAAATTTGAGGCCTTTGAATTGTTTAAAGGAATGCTTGAAAAGGTGAATAAAGAGGTCTTGTCCTTCTTATTTAAAGGTGAGTTGCCAAGTCAAAGTCCGCAACAGGTGTCTCAGGCACGTGAACAGAAACAAGAAAAAGTGCAGTTGAGCAAAGCTGAATTTAACAGCCCAACCCAGCAGGCGCAAACAAATCAGACAGAGCCCCAACAGATTACCGAGACCATTGTAAGAACAGAACGCAAGATCGGAAGGAATGAAAAAGTTACCATTAAAAACATTGCTACCGGCGAAGCGAAATCAGTAAAATACAAACAGGCCATTCCTTTGATTGAAAAAGGACAATGGGTCATTACCTCAGAACATTAAAATAAATCGCCTCCTATTACTTTAGGAGGCTTTTTTTATGGCTTATTTCAGAAGATTTACTGTTTCCTTTCTTGAAAACACCAATTACCGAAATATACGCTTAAGGATTTCTTCAAAACTGCATGGTTTGGAACCTGTTTGTTTTTCCAGTTGCTGTTCTAACAAAGTTTTTTATAAATAAGATTTCCTTCGGAATTTCATATATAGGAGCAGTATTGCGCATTTGTATATGAGCAGCTTGGATTTTCCCAATAACTGAAGCATTTTCCAACCCTTCGATCACAAGCACCAGTTTTTGACCCAAACGTTGATCCGGAACTCCATAAACAAAATAATCATCATCAATCAAGTTCTTATATTTTGTTTCAATTAATTCCGGGATCAATTTAATCCCTCCTGAATTGATCACATGGTCATATCGTGCCAGCCATTGAAAAGAATTCTCAGATATAAGATCAACAATGTCATTAGTCACAACTTCCTCCGAACAAATATGGGGAGCATTGATCGTCAAACACTGTCTATTATCAGTTGACAAACCCACACCAGGCAGAGCAGTATATATGGTTTCATTGGTCATACTACCTGCAGCTTTATTCAGAGGGCTCAAAGCAATATGGGAAAAAGATTGCAGAAACGGACTGGCTTTCGCCA
>CBDUAP010000299.1:0-1697 GCA_965365165.1 uncultured Flavobacteriaceae bacterium | reverse complement strand
TTTAGGAGCGAACCAGATTGACGTGGAGCATCGATTCTTTGGTAATAGCATGCCTGATTCTCTCGATTACAACTACCTGAACTTAAAACAGGCCACCGCCGATCTGCACCATATCAGAACTCTTTTTGCGAGAATGTACAAAGACAAATGGGTGAGTACCGGGATCTCCAAAGGAGGGGCCACGACCATTTACTACCGTTACTTCTATCCGGATGACGTTGATGTGAGCGTGCCTTATGTGGCACCGATCAACAGGGAATTGGAAGATCAAAGATTGTACAGTTTCCTGGAAACCGTTGGCTCTGATGATTGCAGGGAAAAGATCAGGTCATTTCAGGAGCGGATCTTGTCGGCAAGAGAAGAGGCCTTACCCCTGTTGAAATTTTACAGCCTTGGCGCCAAAGTAGATTATACCTACCACACTTTTGAGGAGGCTTTTGAATTTACCGTCCTGGAATATCCTTTTTCTTTTTGGCAATACGGCCAGGATTGCAATGCAATTCCTGATGAGAATGCTTCCGTCGAAGAGATGGTGACCTACCTTCTTTCAGTTTCTGATATTGCCTTTTTTGGAGATGAACAGATCAAAAAATATGGTTCACATTATTACCAGTCTGCACAGGAAATGGGTTATTATGGCTACGAGACAAGTAAATTTGAAGGTTTTCTGGTGGCGCTTCCAAATGACGAGAATCCTCAAGCCACCTTTGTGCCGAATAAAATGAAGGTTGAATTTGACGGGCAGCTTTTAAAAGACGTCAATAACTGGCTCGAAAAAGGAGTAGACCGAATGGCCTATATCAATGGTGCCTTAGATACCTGGTCTGCAACTGCTGTTCCGCAAAGTGAAAAGGGAGATTCTCAATGGTTTTTTATGGCAGGGAAGCATCATGGAAATGCCCGAATCAAGAACATGACCAAGGTGGAAAAAGAAAGGTTTACCACTGCACTTGAGAATTGGTTGGACATGGAAATCATTAGCCCTGAGAACGATTCAAAGTAGCGATCTGTGAATGAGGCTTATTTGTATTTTCAATGGCTTTATGATAGCTTTGTTAAAGAGCAAACAGAAGCGGTATTCAGGAATGATTCCTGAATAGAGGTTTGACAACATTAAAAACAGGAACTTATGAATCCACTCCTTAAAAATGTGCTGGCCCTCGTTGCCGGATGGGCATCCGGTAGCATGATCAATCTTGGGCTGGTCAAATTAGGTCACAATGTAAAACCCATTGAAGGGATCGACCCGAATGACATGGAAGCCCTGGCAGCCGTTATGCCGACCCTTGATTTCCAATATTTTGTTTTCCCTTTTCTGGCCCATGCGCTGGGAACCCTTGTTGGTGCCATGGTTGCCGGTTTGCTTGCCGTAAACCACAAAATGAAGTTTTCACTGGGTATCGGTTTTTTGTTTCTGTTGGGTGGCATAATGATGGTCTATATGCTGCCGGGCCCGCTTTGGTTCGCAATTACTGATCTTGCCGTAGCCTATATTCCCATGGCCTGGATTGGCGGAAAATTAGCCCTTCTTTGGTCAAAAAGAAGCTGAATAAGCACCGGTTTTTGGATCATGAATTGGGCCTTGATCTGATTCAATGGAACTCTAGTCATGCTGCTTTATGCCTTTTAAAGGGCTGTCTCTTTTTATATGTGATGCTTCTCCATACCCATTCCAATGGCCCGAACCTGAAGTATTT
>CBDUAP010000298.1:0-1738 GCA_965365165.1 uncultured Flavobacteriaceae bacterium | reverse complement strand
GTCGCCGAGCATCACAAAAAACAAGGTAGGAAAGATGGCAGAAGCAAATTCAGACACGATCCCGATGGTAAAAATGACTTCAACATCCTCTGGTCCTACCAGTGCAAAAAGGGCATTGACCCCTCCTGAAAACAAAAGGGCCGCTATAAACAAATTGCGCTTGCCCATTAACTTTCCCAGGGGCGCCGTGATCATGGCCCCGGCAACAGATGCCAGCATCAACGCGACCAAAAAGGAGGCGGCCAGCAACTGGTTGTTCAGGTAATGGGTAAAATATATGATGACGATCCCCTGTTTGATGGAATTGTAAATATTGAACAAAAGACCGATGACCAGCAGTACGAGCCAGGGCTTGTTGCTGACCAGGTCTTTCAGGTCCTGTTTGAGGTTGTTCTTTTGTGTCTTGGGGGGCTTCACCCTTTCCCTGGTTGTATAGAAGGTAATAAACATAAAGAGCGTCAGGAAAACAGACATCACGTACATGGAATTGCTATATCCTTCTTTTTGATCTATGATCGAAATGCTCTCGGGGGTGATGTCGGGCTCACCTGCCACAATAAAAGAATAGGCCTTGTTGGCCTCAACCGGAAAGCTCTTTCCGTGAGTGGGCTCACTATCTTCGGTTAGTTTTGTGGCGTCATCCCAGATAAATGTAGCAATACCGTTTTCTGTTTTGATATTCACGCTCGACACATCTTTCGGCGCAGATACCACGACTCGAAATTTTTCTTCCTCGAGTTGCTGTACTGCAACATCAGGATCGACATTCCCGAAATAGGCCACCAAAAAAAGCAGGGCACCCTGTACGAGCATTCCGCCTCCAAAGGCACCCACCATTCTGAAAGACCCTAAAGAAGTCCGCTCTTTGTCGTCACCGGTCATTACCGCCATCAGCGCACCATAAGGAATGTTGTTGGCCGTGTAGATCAGGGTAAAAAAGATATAGGTAATATACGCATATACTATTTTGCCAGAAGCCCCGAGTTCAGGACTTGAAAACAGTAAAGAAAGTATCACACCAAGTGGAACAGCGGTCCATAATATCCAGGGACGAAACTTACCGTACTTTGAGTTGGTCCTGTCTCCGATGATCCCCATAAGCACGTCGCTGATGCCGTCACTGAAACGAGCCACGAGCATGAGTACCCCAACAGTAACGGGACTCAAACCAAATACATCGGTATAAAACACAAACAGAAAAGTAGCTACCCCCCTCCAGGCAATATTTGCCGCGCCATCTCCCAATCCGTAACCTAATTTTTCCTTTAAGGACAACTTATTTTCTATTGACATAACCCTGAATTTGTTCTTTTTGTGCATCCCAAAATTACATATCCTGACATAAAATCACTGATACTATTTTGTCATTAATGCATGCTTTTTTTGAAATGTCTCAAATTGAACTGAATGAAACGAAGGCATTGTCCCGTTGATCCCGAAGTTCCTGAAATACTTATTCATATAGGATTTAGAGCTTAGGGAAGGGAAAAGTACTGCCGTGTATAATGATTCTCAGAAAACTACAAAACACCCGAAAAACCCTTTCGCCCTCACAAGGGCAAAAAACTTCCTATAGACCTCAGGTTAAAATCAGGTCTATAACAATTCAGTTTACAGCAAAAACCAATGCGCAGGCAGGTAATCTTTTATTTGTTAAAAATGCCTTCCATTTCTTCGAGGGTCTTTCCTTTTGTTTCAGGAATCCATTTCCATGTAAAGAAGATGATGAAAACGATAA
>CBDUAP010000297.1:0-1872 GCA_965365165.1 uncultured Flavobacteriaceae bacterium | reverse complement strand
CCTGCCATTAAACCTCCATTGCTCCATCCGAAGGCGCCGAGATACTCGGGTGAAGTGATTTTTTTTGCGATCACATCTTCAGTAACAGCATAAAAATCATCATAGGCATTTTGTCTCTTTTCTTTCATGGCTGCCTGATGCCAGGAAGGGCCGAATTCTCCGCCACCTCTGATATTTGCCAAAACATACACGCCACCCTGTTCTAACCAACCCAAGCCAACAGTCGTATTGTAATTGGGCTGATTTGATATATTAAATCCGCCATAAGCATAGATCATGGTAGGATTTAATCCGTTGAATTTTAAATCTTTATGATGAACAATGAAATATGGAATTTTTGTTTGATCTTTGGAAATGGCATGGTATTGTTTGATCACCAAATCCTTTGCATTAAAGGCATCCTTTAATTTTTTAACGGGTTCCATTTTGGTTTCAGTGACATGATACAGGGTGGTTGGTTTAATGAAATTACTGTACCTGAAAAAATAATCATTTGACTCATTGCTTGAAGCAATTAAATAGATGCTTCCAAATTCAGGGGCCTTAACGGCATCAGAAGTCCAAAGGTCATTATCCAGAGAAAACTTAACCAGTTTATTCTGAACGTTTTCAAGAATATTAACGATGATAAAATCTTTTGATGAACTTGCTGATGCAAAACTGGATCTTTCATTGGGTTCATAAATCATTTTGACTTTTTGATTTCCATTAAGATTTTCTTTGAGGTTCATGCTGACCAAAGATCCTTTTTTAAAAATACTTCCATTAACATCCATATCTGATTGAAGCGAAACAATAAGTTCGCCCTTATGAAAGTCAGCAATTTCTGCATCTTTAGGAATCATGAGTTGTTGCAGCTTGCCGTTTTTCAGGTAATGCAAATTGGTTTCAAAAGTACTTATTGCCTCAAATATAAAGACATGTTGCTTTCCATCATACATAAAGGAAAAAGGAAAGACACCCAAATGAGTCAAATCGGTCTGAAAAATCACATTGGTTTTTTCCAGTGATGCACCTCTGTTCAAAAGTTTCACCTGGCTGGGATACCCTGATGTTGTCAGGGTTCCATCACCAAAATTTCTGGCAACCAGTACCTTGTTTTGATCTATCCACGCTACCCCTCCTTTACTTTCAGGAAAAAAGAAACCTTCATTTACAAATTCCCCTGTGCTCAGGTTGAACTCTCTGATTTCATTTTCATCTTTTCCTCCGTCAGACAGTGACACCAAACAGATTTCATTGGATGGCTTCAAAAAATTAGCTCCGGCATAAACCCATTTTTTACCCTCTTTTTCTGAGAGTTGATCAATATCTATTACTGTTTTCCAGTCCGATTTGTTTGCCAGGTAGGCCTCTTTAGACATACTTCTCCACAATCCTCTTTCATTTTTTTCGTCCTGCCATAAATTGTAAACCAAGTCACCCACCAGGTTCGGGTAGGCTATCTTATCCTTGTCATTGAAAGTTTTCAAAAGTTTTTCCCTGAGATCGTCAAAAAGGGGGTTTGCGGTTAATACTTTTTCGGAGTCAGCATTCTGCGCTTTGACCCAGTTCAAGGATTTTTCGCTTTCAACTTCTTCCAGCCAAATATATGGATCTTCGGTTGCGGCTTCTTGTGTATAAACGAATTCGACATTTAAAAAAAATAAAAACAGGGTGCTAAGGAGAAAGAAATATTTCATATCAGGTTGTGATTAGGTTATTTACAGGACCATGAGAAGGCCCAAGTGGTTAATTGATTTAAAGATAAAGAAATATAATGATAAGTGTTGAAGACTTAAAGACAAAATGGCCCATGGCAGATAAAAAAAGGGCATAAAAAAAGGGTCTGATAAATCAAACCCCGATCTATAATCCTAAGATTAATCTTGA
>CBDUAP010000296.1:0-1915 GCA_965365165.1 uncultured Flavobacteriaceae bacterium | reverse complement strand
TGGAAAATAGGTTTCCATAGTGAACTCACCTTCACCATAAAACAGGTCATTTGCATGATAGCTTTCATTAGGTTTGAAACCTAAGCTTAAACCTACCTCATCGCTCAAAGGAGAAGACGGAATGTATTGCAACGAAGTATAGGGCTTTATTGCTTTTCCAAGTTCATTGACAAAACGGAGGTTGTGCTCAGGGTCGGAGGCCGTCATGAACAATTCTTCAGACCCTTCCAGAAGAACAATACAAGGATGGTTTCGTTGTTCCTTAACAGATGCTATTGCCTCATCAAATACTTTCTTTTTAAATGCTTCATCCTTTGGTAAGGACAGGCTGGCAAGTGGTAAAACATCCTGCCAAACAGTAATCCCTGCTTGATTGCATAATTGGTAAAACAAGGGTATCTCCTCGGGATGCCAGCCAAATATTCTAAGATTATTCAAGTTGGCTTCTTTTGCCAACCTGATGAGCTCTCTGTACTTGCCGGGCTGGGCACGGCCCATGAAAATATCAGGTGGACCACCCCAGGTACCTGACCTCAAAAAATGTCTTTTACCATTGATTCTAACTGTCCATGGGTTCTCCACCTGCTCCTTTGAAAATCCGGGATTGTGTTCCATTTTCACCTCCCGAATGCCAAAATCGGTTTCAACAGAATCCAATAATAAATCATTCTCAAAAACCTTCACCTTTACCTTGTAAAGATTCTGTTCACCAAGGTCCCACGGCCACCATAATCTGGCATTATTGACATTAAGTGATACCTCAGAAACAGTCCTGCCTTTTGAGATATTCAAATTCTTCCGGTATTGAATCGTTTCTGAATTGAAGTTCTTTCCTTCGACCTCGAGTTCAACCCCTATCGATCGGTCCGAATTCTCATGGTTTTCTATTTCAATTTCAACATCAAGAATGGCGTCCTTATCACCAGACAAGGATGATTTGACATAAACATCCTCTATTGTGGCACTTCCCATGGCCTCCAAATAAACAGGTTTCCATATTCCCGTAGGAGGCAAACTCACCCAATAATCTCCGTGCCAGGCAGGTTTTCGGCCTGCCACTGACTGTATCGTCTTGGGGCAGGATGAAGACGAATCATCAAAACATTGGTTCCAAATCTCAACTGTTCGAAACGGATCTTTGCAGAAACGTCAAACTTGAATTTCGAGAACATCCCCTCATGAGTTCCAAGGAAATGTCCGTTCAGCCAAACATCGCAACCAAAATCCACACCCTCAAAGACAAGTTGAATTCGCTTGCCATTCATCTCCCTGGGCACATCAAATTGCCTTTTATACCACCATTCATTCTCAGGAACCCATTTAGCTTTCAAACTGTTCCTTCCAAAATGCGGGTCATCTATTCGACCTGCACGCCATAAATCTGTATATACATCCCCGGGAACTTTCGCATAAATCCAGTTAAAAGAGTCTCCGGTTATGTCAAAATTGAGCTCGTGAAAACCGATTTTTACTCCTTCCCCCGGCCTTATTCCCTCCATCTGCCAGTTATTGCCACTCAGATCGAAAATGATCTTGTCATTTGAATTTTGACCTTCTTCAGAAAATTTACTTTTTTCTTCTTGGCTAATGTTTTTCATCCCGCCTTAATCAACTGAAACGATTAATTGATCTTCATTCTTATACTGAGATCTGTATTCGTACATTAAATACGTTGTTTCTCTTACTTTATCGATTAGTTCATCGAAAGGATTGTCACAAATATCAACAAAGCCCACGTTGTAGTTCTCCCCATCAAATCGGCCCGTATTTGGTTCATCAATGAATTGAAACCAATGCGCTCCCACGATATTGGGATTTCGCAATGCCCCACGAATATAATCTTGATAAAACTGCCCTCTTTCTTTTTGATCTTTAGCCTTTTTTATACCTACATGGAAACTACCTCTGTCAAGTG
>CBDUAP010000295.1:0-2074 GCA_965365165.1 uncultured Flavobacteriaceae bacterium | reverse complement strand
CCTGCAGGTGTTAACATGCTTCTACTTATTCCTTCTTTGAAAAAATGAGACTGATTTTCCATCTTTTCGATCAAGGATTTTTTTACATACATCAAGCCCAAATGAGGGCCAAATGTTTTGTACAATGAAAAAAGGTAAATATCTGCACCCAGATCTTTGAGATCCGGAAAACCATGAGGTGCATAACCGACACCATCCACAACAGATAGCGCTCCGTGACTATGTGCTTTTTGACTTATTTCTGGTACGGGGTTGATATGACCTATTACATTTGAACAATGCGGATAAGCGACCATTTTGGTTCGATCAGACAATAAACTGTCCAATTCATCAAGGCTCAAAAGCCCTGTTTCAGGATGCACATGCCATTCAATAATTTTAATTCCTCGATCTGCTAACCTTCTCCATGCTCCGGCATTTGCTTCATGATCCTGGCAGGAAACAATGATTTCATCACCATCTTCCCACATGGGTCGCATGGCATTTGCCAAGACATAAATATTTTGTGTTGTTGAAGGACCGAAATGAATTTCTGACTCATCAACATTCAAGTAGTCCCCCATTCTTTTATAAGAGGCTTCCATAAGTTTTCCGGCCAACATTGATGCAGGGTAAGGATAGTTCACCTGTACCTTGTTTTTCATATAAAAATCAGTCAATCTATTGACGACCTGAATACAAGGATAGGAGCCTCCGGCATTTTCAAAAAAAGCCCAACCTTGAAGGGAAGGTTCCGAAAAGGCTGGAAATTGAGAGCGGACGTAATTTAAATCAAGTGTCATATTCAAATAGTGTATTGCAACAGTTATTGATGCCCAATTTCACATGAGCATTTTGGCATTGTTTCGCCATGCCAGTCAAAGGCAGGGGCATATTGATCCTTTTCCCAGAAGAACTGGCCTCTTGGCGTATCATAATTGCCAATTTCGTTCATGGTTGAAGTATCATACATTCTTCCATTGATCATTGTATAGATGACTGAATCAGAATTTTTTATATCCTCAAGGGGGTTTTTATCCAACACGATGAGATCAGCTATTTTACCTTCTTCTAAAGAGCCAATTTGATCTTCCATGCCAAGATAGTCTGCTCCGTTAATGGTTCCGGACCTCAAGGCTTCCATATTGCTCATACCTCCCTGTGAAAGCATCCAAAGTTCCCAATGAACACCTAGGCCTTGTAACTGTCCGTGAGCACCAAGGTTTACTTTTGTACCTGCTTCAGTAAGATTTTTAGCACTTTTTGAAACAAGGATATGTCCGTTTTCATATTCTTTTAGAGGGATCATGGTTCTATGCCTGGATCTGGAATCAATAATGCTCCTAGGTGTATATGTCAAAAGTTTTTCATTCTCCCAGACATTATTTTTCTGGTACCAGTAATATTCACCGTTCAGGCCACCGTAATTGACGATTAAGGTGGGGGTATAACTCGTTTGACTTGCCGACCATAACTGAATCACATCATCATGTAATGTAGCTATCGGAATGTTGTGTTCAATGCTGGTATGTCCGTCTAAGATCATTGACATGTTGTGAAAAAAAGTAGAGCCACCCTCGGGGACTACTTCAATTTGCTGGTCTGAGGCGGCCTTTATGATTTGCTGCCTTTGATCTCTTCGGGGCTGGTTGTAACTTTTTACTGAAAAAGCACCAAAAGCCTTGGTTCTTCTTACAGCTGACTGTGCATCGTTTAGGTTATTAACAGAGGCCTTAAAATCACCATCAGCTCCATATAGAATGACCCCCGTTGAAAATATTCTTGGACCGATCATGCTGCCTGATTTAACCATTTCTGACAATGAAAAAACCATTTCAGTATTGGCTGAAGGATCATGAGTTGCAGTAACTCCATAAGCAAGATTGGCATAATAGTGCCAGCGTTTTTGTGAAGCGATACCGTATCGAAAATGACCCAAATGTGCATGGACATCTATAAAACCTGGCATAATGGTTTTACCTTGAACATCAATAGTTTTGGCCTTTGAAGGAATCTCGATTTCCGAACTTTCACCTAAGCTCAGAATTTTATTGTTTTGAATAACAATGGTTCCGTTTTCTATGACCTTATCATC
>CBDUAP010000294.1:0-2088 GCA_965365165.1 uncultured Flavobacteriaceae bacterium | reverse complement strand
TTTTTTAGCAAATTGCATTAGAAATTGAAGCACTTCCTGAGTCAGTTTTAGTGTTTCACCCAGTTTTTGGGCATAGGGTTTCAGATCTTCGAATTTAGAAGCATCCTGTATACTATTCATGATTTCATCAGACAACAACTTAACACCTTTGCCATTATTCATGGTCATCTTTCTTCCCAGGAGATCCAATGACTGAATACCTGTAGTTCCTTCGTAAATTGAAAAAATTCGGATGTCTCTATAATATTGTTGCAGGATAAAATCTGAACAAAACCCATAACCTCCAAGAACCTGAAGGCCATTACTTACAGAGAGCAAACCCATCTCCGAAGGATAGGTTTTAGCAATTGGTGTAAGCATTTCAAGTAAATAGGAGTATTTTTCCCTTTCTTCCGGATCTGAATGAGTCTGAGACAAATCATGGTATTTAGAGGAAAGTAATATCAAGCTCAATGAACCTTCTGCGACAACTTTTTGCAGCATAAGCATTCGTTTTACATCCGGGTGATTTATTATAAGGGTTTGTTCCTGACTCACGTCTTTCTTACCTGTATTCGTCAGCTTGCGGCCTTGAGGCCTTTCTCTTGCATAAGACAAAGATGCCTGAAAAGCGGCCATGCTTATGGCAGCGGCGCCACGTCCTACAGCAATCCGGGCGCCGTTCATCATCATGAACATATACTTTAATCCCTGATTGGGTTCCCCAACAAGCCACCCCTTACAATCGTCATTATGTCCAAAGAAAAGATGCGTCGTACAATAACCTTTTTGACCCATTTTTTCAAAATCAGCAAAAGTAGTCACATCATTAGAAACAAGTTCACCATTGGCTGATTCCCTGTTTTTAGGAACAACAAATAAAGAAATTCCCTTTGTACCGGCGGGAGCGCCTTTAATTCGGGCCAATAATAAGTGAACAATATTTTCAGCGCCTTTATAATCTCCCCCTGATATAAATATTTTCTGCCCTGAAATGTTATAGCCGTCTTCGGTCGGTTCAGCTGAAGTCACAATATCAGATAAAGAACTTCCTGCCTGGGGTTCAGTAAGACACATGGTTCCAGTCCAATCGCCTGTAAGCATTTTTGGAACGAATTTATCATTAAGCTCTTTACTGCCAAATTTTTCAATCAACTCTGCTGCCCCAAGGGTCAATCCAATGTAACCTGGTAAATGATTATTAGCTGTTTCCTGGATATAAGCCGAGGCAGTAACCACCATACCCGGTAATTGCATCCCACCGATTTCATAGTCAAACAGTCCGGAAACAAGTCCCATTTCCCCACCTTTTTTGATGTAATTTTTTACCTGCGGATGGACAATTATTTCTCCATCTTCAAAACGGGCAGGCTGTTCGTCCATTTCACGAAAAAATGGGAACATCTCCCTGTCTGAAAAATCTTTGACCGCATTTAAAAAAAGGCCTACGGATTCCTGATCATAGTCATTAAAACGACTCTGATCTAAAACATTTTGAAGATCGTGTACTTCGTAAAGTAAAAATTTAAGGGTATCTAAATCTAAATATTGACTTGCCATAGGAAATTGAATTTACATGCATAACAGAACAATTATCAGCCAGGAAAATTGCCAGTAGTAATCAGCCTCAATATAATCAATTAGAATGACATTAGCGGGTAAATAATGGTGCTGGAACCAGGTTGCTTTTTTTTAAACCATACTCCTGGAAACAGGCTAGAGCCTAATCGGGAACTTTACCAGTTTCATTTAAAATACCATCCATTTTTAAATGTGTAATTATTGGTTTTTGTGCCATTCTCACCAGGGTTACATGATCAAAAGCAAGAGAATCACCCAACTCCTGGCTTCCACCGGTGGTGCCCAGGATCATATAATCCATTTTGTTTCTGATCCTGTGTGAAAAGGAATGTAAGTGACCGTTAATTACGGTATAATTTCGATTAGATAAAACTGTTTCCAATTGTCCCAAACCTTTGTCATCTTCTCTCCTCCAAAGTGGCTTGTGCATTAAAACAAAAGTCCATTTTACACCGGGATATTGATTGAGGACATTGTTAAAATAGAGTAATTGATCCTCGCTCATACCTCCAAGTCGACGCTCGGGCA
>CBDUAP010000293.1:0-2217 GCA_965365165.1 uncultured Flavobacteriaceae bacterium | reverse complement strand
TCCAAAAACTTGATCTGGTACTTGCCCGTGGATTGACCCGTTACTGTTAAAAACGATGCCAGCAGTAAAAATAATATGAATCCCCTTTTCATAGTTCGCAGTTGTAATTATTTGTTTATCAGTTTTTTACTGAGGTTTCTGTTGCCTCATTCAACTAGGGTTTGAATTTCGAAAAGTGCATCAGCGCAAATTCAACACTTATCAACAGTCTGTTAATAACGGAGATTGGGGGAGAAAATTATACAGGCAGTCAAAATATTTTATCCTGAAAAGAGCGCATAAAAAAAGCCCAATCGAAATTGGGCTTCATTAATAAATTGCAAATGGTATTTTAGTTAACCGGCGCTGGCTCTTGCGATTCTGTTTCAGTATCGGCAGTAGTTGCCGGTTCTTTGCTGTCATAATCAGAATTAAGTGCTTCAATGACCTCTGCCGTGATATTCAGGCTCTCCTGACCGTATAAAACACTCTTTGTTTGCTCTGAGGTTCCAAGAATGTAGGTATACCCATTTGATTTTGCATAACCTTCCAGGAAACCTTCAATGTCTTCATTGATCTTGTCAATTTTCTTCTGACCCTCGGCTTGAACCTGTTGTTGTGCTATTTGTTGTCTTTGCTGGATCATCTGTTGCTCCTGCATCAGTTCCTGTTCCTTTGCCTGTCTCGCACTGGCCGAAAGGCTTTGTGAGCTCTGCTGATACTCCTGGACCTTCTGTTGAAAAGGAATCGCAAGCTGATCCAACTCATTGGCCATCTTTTCAGATTGGGCTTTCATTTCTTCTTCTGCCTTTTTGGATCCTTTGTATTCTTTTAGAATTTCCTCTACATCCACATGAGCAATCTTCACCTGCGTACAAGACCCCATAACAAGAATCAAGGCTAATGCTCCCACTAATTTCTTCATGACTTCAATTGATTTATAATTTGAAGTGGCAAATGTAATACAATGATTCGATTAATCTTAAAAAAGTTCTTTCGTTTCTTGGCCAAAGCCTTATAAGCAACCCTTATATCTCTTCTGAATCAAATAAGTTAGCTCTATTGAAGGTGGGTCTAAAAAAGGCGATCTAAGCGATCTTTGTAAAAAATATGTCTTAGACCCTGTTTGGGAACCTTTACGGTATTCAGCGCCCCTTAAAACGCGAAAATCGGTTATTTGATCAAATATATCAATGAAGAGTATTCTCCGGTTCGTTTGGCCTTCAGGTTCGAAAGAAGTCCCTGGTAAAAAGCAGAGAAGTAGTTCTGCTTTCCTTTGAGATATTTTTCTGATAGGAGACTGACGTAATAAGAATCAAAGACCATCGGCAGAACCTCCATAACTTTCATGTCTAAGTCAGAAAAAATAATCTCCATGGACTTCCGGCTAAAATGCCAGAGGTGCCTTGGGACATCATAGGCTGCCCAGGAGGATCCGTAATGCTTTGCATCATTGCTTTTAAAATTTGGAACTGCGATAATCAAAACACCCCCTGGCTTGAGCATTGATTTAATCTTGGCAACAAAGTCAGTCAAATTTGGAACGTGCTCCAATACGTGCCACATGGTTATCACATCGAAAGATTCGGGCATTGTCTCAATCATCTCTTCAATTGTGCCGTGATAATCCTTGAAGTTTGTTTTTCTTGATGCTAACTCCCTTGCTTTTTGATTGGGTTCAATTCCAGCAATCGACCAACCCGACTTCTCACAAATTTTTAAAAAATCACCCGTTCCACATCCAACGTCAAGTATTCTTCCCTTGCCTTGATTTACCCTTGTGACGAGTTTCTCCTTTTTTTTCAGAGAGAATTCCCTGACAATTTGATATGCCATTTCCATCAGGTTCCTTCTCGAATCGGTGTGTGAAATGTAATCTTCGCTTTCGTAATAGCCGGGCAAACGCTTTTCAGAAGGTTGCGGCAGCGTCACTAACATATCCCGCTTGCCATCTTTGAACAAGGTAAATGTTTCACGTGAAACAGTGTGGTCTTTACATTGCAAAAAGGGCTCTAATTCCACAGGTGTAGCGGCCCCTAATTGATCTGAAACTTTCTGAATGTCGGCAGCTTTCAATTCCATCCTGACTTAGGTTTGCTTTGCTATCTTCCCATGTGTACGAGAAGGACAGAAACGTCGCTGGGAGAAACCCCTGAGATTCTACTCGCCTGAGAGATTGTGGTCGGTTGAATTTTTGTCAGCTTTTCACGCGCCTCAAAGGAAATTGACTTTACTTTT
>CBDUAP010000292.1:0-2218 GCA_965365165.1 uncultured Flavobacteriaceae bacterium | reverse complement strand
TTTGACTGCAGCACAGCATAGATGGATTGCATCACTTTGATACGAATATGTCTTCTATTCACCATTTTTATAAAGATCGTAAATTCAAATAATTAAGTTATTTGAGTTGTAATTTGTCGGCAAAATTACCATTTTTTTTTGAATCAATTATTCGCAAGTGCAAAGAAAAGGTTAAAATTCAAAGTGCCCTCTGCCCTGTAGAGTACAACATATAATATTTATGTATCTTCGTCTTCTCTATCTGGCAGCAAACCAATATATGAACGCATTAAAATATCTCAATAAATTTTTCTACAAATACAAGTTCAGATTTATCGTCGGAATTTTGATCACGGTTGTCGCCAAAGTCTTTGCACTTCAAATTCCGCAACTCATAAAAGAATCCTTGAATATTGTGGAGGATTACAGTAAGGATCGTGTAACTGATCTCGAAATTGTAAAATCGCAGTTGATCATCAACATCATGCTCATTATAGGAGCAGCATTACTTTCCGGATTCTTTACTTTTCTGATGAGACAAACCCTTATTGTCATGTCCCGATTGATCGAATTTGATCTCAAAAATGAAATCTTTCAGCAGTACGAAAACCTTTCTCTCAGTTTCTATAAAAGAAACAGGACGGGTGACCTCATGAACAGAATAAGTGAAGATGTCGGAAAAGTCAGGATGTATTTCGGACCTGCAATCATGTATACAATGAACATGCTGGTTTTGTTTATCGTAGCCATTACCAAAATGGCTCAAATTGATATAAAGCTCACTTTATACACCTTGCTCCCGTTGCCGGTGCTTTCGGTTTCCATCTATGTTCTAAGCGGAGTCATCAACAAAAGAAGCAATGTGGTGCAACAGTATTTGTCAAAACTCACCACCTTTGCCCAGGAGAGTTTCTCCGGGATAAATGTTGTAAAAGCTTACAGTATAGAAGGGTACACTTCAACTTCTTTTAATGATCTGGCCAATACCAGCAAAGACAAAAATATTTCATTGTATAAGGCCCAGGCCTTGTTCTTCCCGCTGATGATATTGCTGATCGGTATCAGTAATATACTGGTGATTTATATTGGAGGCATGCAATACATCAATGGGGAAATTGAAAATATTGGTATCATTGCCGAATTCATTATTTATGTCAATATGCTTACCTGGCCCGTGGCCGTGGTTGGCTGGGTTACATCGATTGTGCAGCAGGCCGAAGTGTCCCAACAACGTATCAATGAATTTTTAAATGAAGATCCGAGTGTCAAAAATTATGTAACTGAGAAAACCCCCATACAGGGTTCTATCGAGTTTGACAACGTCACCTTTACCTATGGAGACACCCATATCACGGCACTGAAAAACATTAGTTTTAAAGTTGATAAGGGAAAAACCCTTGCCATTTTGGGAAAAACAGGATCCGGAAAATCAACTATAGCAGCCTTAATTGCCCGTTTGTACGATGCTGATGAAGGTGAAATACTGATCGATCAAATACCCGTAAAAAAATTAAACCTCAATTCCTTAAGGGAAAGTATAGGGTTTGTAACCCAGGACGCTTTTTTATTTTCAGACACCATAAAAGACAATATCAAAATAGGCAAAGAAAACGCGACAGATGAGGAAGTGGAGAAAGCGGCTGAGGCCGCATATATTCTCCATAATATTGAGCAGTTCAGCAATAAATTTGATACCCTTGTAGGTGAAAGGGGCGTGACCCTTTCCGGGGGCCAAAAGCAAAGAATTTCTATTGCCAGGGCGCTGATCGCCGATCCCGAAATTTTGATATTTGATGATTGCCTTTCTGCAGTAGATACAGAGACAGAAGAAATCATACTCAGAAATCTTGAAAACGCAACCAAAGGTAAAACTGCCATAATCATTAGCCATCGTGCATCATCAGTAAAAAATGCAGATCAGATCATTGTATTGGAAGATGGTAAAATGATCGAGTCGGGTACACATGATGAGTTGATAAACAACAATGGCTATTATCAAGATATTTATAATCAACAACTTGAAGAAAAGTTAACAAATCAGTGATATTCATGCTCATAAATGGAACAAAATAATTGTTGCATACGTTATTTAATTTTATAGATTTGTCTCAAGAATTGTTAAAAGTTAATTTAAATTTAAAATTAATATGGACGAAAAAGGGTTTATTGAACAGGAAGAAATCTTTTCTCAAGTATTAAGAGCAGGTAGAAGAACCTATTTTTTTGATGTAAGAGAAAC
>CBDUAP010000291.1:0-2258 GCA_965365165.1 uncultured Flavobacteriaceae bacterium | reverse complement strand
TATTCGGCCCCATATTTCCGGTCATGTAGATGTCTGACAGGCCGTCATTGTTGATGTCGCCGATGGCAACGCCGCCGCCATTATAGAAATTCCTGTATTTGAAAATGTTCATTTGCTTTTTGTTCACGACTTCATTTTTAAAGTCAAAGCCTGTTTTTTCGGGTTCTAAAAGCGTGAACAGCACGGGAGATGTTTCATTGTCATGCCCGACTCTCTGCTCTCCCTTTTGACAGGAATAAAAACTCATTGCCATGAATACAACTGGAAGAACTAAATTTTTCATTGGTGTGATCTGATTGTTTATTTTTTATAGACGTATTCCAAAAAGAGGGGAGAGGCATCATTTAATGTAATGATCAGGTATTTTTTGTTGTTGATCGTCAGGGATTCAATGTCTCTGGCTTTTCCTGAAATATCGGGAATTGTATTTTCACTCGGTAAAAATGATCCTTTTTGATCATTGATCAGCAATAAACCGTGACCGGCATCCAGTCTTCCGAGTTGTGTGCTGATCATATGGTCGTTTCCTGCCAAAAGTGCATCCGTGTACCCATCTTGGTCAAAATCGTCCAAATATATAGTTTTTACAGAAGATATCTGCGTTAAAAAAGGCAAGGATATTTTTTCAAAACTGCCATTTCCCTTATTCTCAAAATAACAGCTTGATAATTCATAAACTTTATTTCGAAGTGCTTTATCAATCAGTTTCTGGTCAAAAAGATCTGAGAATTCGGCTTTGGCAAATGCCGCATATGACAAGAATTTTTTATTGAGTACTGGGATTTGTTTGACCAGTTCATCTTTAGATGAGAAAACCGTCTCTTTCCCTTGTTGATAATAGGTGAGCAGTGCCTCTTCTTTTTCATTGCCGTCAAAATCATGTACGTACAATTGCATGGGTTCCATGGCCGAAGCTTTGAGCATAGTGTTTTGACCCCAGTTACCCGCAATGATGTCCAGGTCACCATCCTGGTCAAAATCAGCGCTTCTGATCGCGTTCCAAAGTCCCTGTGTCAATTCAAGATTGTTCTTTTTCTGCAATTCGAGCCCGTTCCCTGTATTTATAAACACGCTGATGGGCATCCAATGCCCTGCAGCGATTAGATCCGGCAAGCCGTCTTTATTAAGATCAACGACTTCAATTGATTCGATCAGGCCGGAATCCATAAATTCAGGTGCCATCTGTCTGGTAAAATCTTTAAAATTTCCATGACCGTCATTCATCAGGAGGTAATTTTTTGCGGGCCTTCCAAATTTTCTGGGGAGGGCATTGGCGCCCATGATCAGATCCAGATCCCCGTCATTGTCTATGTCAGCTGCTTTAACGACCGCTGCATTTAACTCCAGGCCAATGAATGCCTTATGACTCATAAAACGACCTTCTGTATTGAGGTATAACACAGGTTGCAAGGATTTTCCTGAAAGTGATTCATTCCCTCCGGACACAACCACAAGGTCCATATCTCCGTCATTGTCGGCATCGAAGAATAATTGATCCGTTTCCTCATTTTGTGCGTTAACGGCAAAATCGGGCTGGTCAGATTTTAACATATTTCCTTCTGAATTCTGCACGTACAAAATGCCTGACTGACCCTTTCCACCGCCGAGGTATATATCATCCAGACCGTCGCCATTCACATCGCTGACCGAGACTTTTGGTCCTTCCGCTCCCTTGGAATAGGGAATAAGAGGTTCTCTACCAAACTCATAGGATACAGGTTCCTTGTGACTGTATTGAAAAGGCGCTATTTTGTTCTGCAAGCTGGTTTGCACTATCAGCTTATCTGCAAGATTTTTGGAAAGGGCCTTTCCATGATCCAGCACCAGGGTTGTGTCTGCCTTAAAATTCAATAATTGCTGCCGGCTACCGTCCGGCCATATCACTTCAAGGGTATCAATGCTGTGCCGGGGTCCCAAACCTGCTGTTAATTCAGGTGCTACGGAAGACAAAAACCCCCTGGTATTATAATTTTCGAGGTGTATCGAAAGGGAATCGGTGCGAATATGAATGCGCGCACCAATGCCCATGGTATTTTTTGCTGTGCCTTTGAATTTAATTTTTAAATAGCCATTGTTTTGCTGATCTGTCAAATTCTCGAGGATAAAAACCTGTTCATTGACGTTGTTCACCACAAGGTCCTGGTCACCATCATTGTCAAGATCGGCATAAACGCTTCCATTGCTGAAAGAAGGTAATTTTCGGAACCATGTTTCAGTAGTATTGCTAAAGCTCAGGTTGCCGTTATTTTTAAAAAAAA
>CBDUAP010000290.1:0-2291 GCA_965365165.1 uncultured Flavobacteriaceae bacterium | reverse complement strand
CCGCCAAAATATTTATGTTTCTAAATTTCAGTTTTAAAGCCAATTCACCAATTCAAACAAGCTGCATGGAGCTCAAACGATTCAGAAACAAATACAACCTGGAACTTATTCCGGCCTCCCACGAAAATATCATTCTTGGAAATCTGGTCTGGGATCCCCTCATCGGAAAACCCAAATTTGACCATCCCGGTATGCCCGAACATATTTACAATGCATTTCTGGATTCAGGAATCATTTCAAGGGCCAACTGGGTGAAAGCCATCAAGGACCTGCACAAGGAAAAAATTGCCAATGCCCATCTTGCTGACAGAGTCATCAGCATGGAATCCAATGTAGTGACAACCCTGGAAAATACCGTAATCGATGAATTACAGCACCATTTTGAACTTGATAAAATCGATAAGTTTCATTTTGGTAACCTCCAGGTCAAAACCATGTCGAACCTCAACAGGATCAGGATTGACAACTACCTCGAACTTTTAAAAAAAGACAAATGGAAAGCATATGATGGCAGGATCAGACGCGTTTTCATGATTACGGAACTGTATTTCGGCAGCATACAGCTTATCCTGAGCCGGGATGTCAAGAATGAACTCGAAACCCTCCTGGGCCGGTCAGATCTTAAGCTCATTGAAACGATTGAATTCGATAAATCTGTGGAGTATACTTTTGACCATAAAATGGTCCCCTTTGCCATGAGGCTCGAAAAGTTAAAAGAATTTAACGGTTAGAAAAGCCCCAAAGAACCTTATGGTAATTACCTGGCGAACATACCAGGGATAATTTGACTATTTTAAAAAATAAATTGGCAAAAAAGCATCAGGAAGAATGAAACTCCCTTTAAAACATTATTTATCATTGTTTAAATTATTTTTCAATATGGCTTGTTTTTTAAAAATTTTTGATTTCTTTTGCGTTATCAAAAGAGCTATTTTTGTTCTTTGATATCTAAGCTATTAGCTGAGCATTATGAAAAGTGTTTCTATGTTCGGATCTTTGGGAATTAGGAAGTCAAACCCAAAGATGGCTTATCAGATAGGTAACCGAATTTTAAAGCTAACTTCCGTAAGCAACCCGATAAATTCTAGTCATCGCGACTATTGTTGTTTTGTGCCTTCAGTACAACATCTGTTCCTTATTTAAGGATTGAATCATCGTCATACAAGTAGGTATGGCCCCAGTTTCTATTTTTTTATTCAATCCTAAAATATATTACAGTGAACACAAAATACATTGATTTAATAGACCAGACCTTTGATTTTCCTCAGGAAGAATTTAAGCTAAAAGGACAAAACCTTGAATTTCATGGTATTGATCTTATGGAGCTGGTCAGGATCTATGGCAGCCCTTTAAAGTTTACCTATCTGCCTAAAATATCGGAAAACATAAACAGGGCGAAAACATGGTTCCGGAACGCCATGGAGAAGAATAATTATTCCGGAAATTACTATTACAGTTATTGCACAAAAAGCTCTCATTTCAGCCATGTGCTGAACGAGGCGCTGAAAAATGATATTCATATAGAAACATCTTCTGCATTTGACATCAATATAGTGGAGCAGCTCAAAAAAAGCGGAAAAATAAAGAACAATACCTTTGTGATCTGCAATGGCTTCAAAAGAGATCGATACGTTGAAAACATTGCGCGTCTTATCAATGAAGGCCATGAAAACTGCATCCCGGTGATTGACAATTATGAAGAAATCAACCTGCTGTCAGAAAAAATCAAGGGCAAATATAAAATCGGCATCCGGATCGCTTCGGAAGAAGAACCAAAATTTGAATTTTACACTTCCCGTCTCGGTATCGGTTATAAAAATATTGTTCCTTTTTATGAGAAACAAATCAAAAACAATGAAAAGCTGGAGCTAAAGATGCTTCATTTCTTTATTAATACGGGTATTCGTGACAATGCCTATTACTGGAATGAACTGGTCAAGTGTCTCAAGGTTTATGTCAGACTCAAAAAAATATGCCCTACCCTTGACAGTCTCAACATCGGAGGAGGATTCCCGATCAAAAATTCACTTGGTTTTGATTATGACTATCAGTACATGATTGATGAGATTATAAACCAGATCAACGGAGCCTGCATTGAAGCGGGGGTTCCAACACCGCACATTTTTACCGAATTTGGAAGTTTCACAGTGGGGGAAAGCGGTGGTGCCATTTACCAGATCCTTTATCAGAAGCAACAGAATGACAGGGAAAAATGGAACATGATCGATTCTTCTTTTATCACAACCCTTCCTGACAGCTGGGCCATCAATAAACGGTTCATCATGCTGCCG
>CBDUAP010000289.1:0-2420 GCA_965365165.1 uncultured Flavobacteriaceae bacterium | reverse complement strand
ATGATGAATACCAAAACAGGACGAAAGTTAGCCGAGGAAAGGCATCAGTTTATGGAACTGTACCTTGAACAGTTTTATCAGGAATGGGAAGGGAAAAAATAAAAATTATTTTAGAAGTTCGGCTTACGCTTTTCGAGAAATGCGGTAGTCCCTTCTTCAAAATCCGCTGTTCCAAAACAATTGCCAAATTCCTCAATTTCCACCTTAAACCCATCAATGGAGACTTGATCATTGGCATTGACCGCTTTAATGGCCGCCTTTATGGCATTTGGTGAATTCTTCGCAATCTTATTTCCAAGTTTTTCGCAGAATTCCATAAGCTCTTCTTGTGGCACCACATGATTCACCAATCCCCATTTTAAGGCTTCCTCAGCAGATATCATTCCCCCGGTTGTGATCATCTCAAGTGCCTTCCCTTTACCGACCAGTTGCGTGAGCCTTTGAGTTCCTCCATAGCCTGGAATCAATCCCAGTGAAACTTCAGGAAGACCCACTCTAATATGACAAGCCATAGCCAGTTCAAGGCCTCCTCCCAGGGCAAATCCATTGACCGCAGCAATCACCGGAGTTGAAAGTTCTGATACAAGGTCAAAAAGCAGGGTTTGACCCTGCTGTGCAAGTTCTTTTCCCTCATGAACATCAAAATCCGAAAATTCAGAAATATCAGCCCCTGCAACAAAAGCTTTTTCTCCGCTTCCGGTAATGATAATTGCCCTGATATCCGAATCCGCTTCCAGAACTTTAAATGCATCACTCAATTCTTCAATGGTAGCCTTGTTTAGTGCATTGAGTTTTTTAGGTCTTTCAATGGTTATAAAGCCAAGATGATCCTCGTGTTCCGCTGTAATATTTTGATATGCCATAAACAGTAATTAAATCTAATTGTCTTTAGGTAAAGATACTGAAAAAACAGTTTTTTCTTCTTGGCCTGAGGTAAAGGAAATACTGCCATTATAGGCCTCGACAATATTCTTAACCATAGGGAGACCCAAGCACATTCCACTGGATTTTGTGGTGAATTTGGGTTCAAATATCTTGGAAGCATCCTTCTTCTCGATTCCCTTACCATTGTCTTCCACCTCAATAATAACTTCCTTATTTGTTTCGTAGACCTTTACGTTAATCTGAGGATGCTCCGTATTTTCAAGAGCATGGATGGCGTTGGTTACCAAATTGGTCACAATTCTTGTCAACTGAATTTTATCCATCCGGGTGGTAATTTCGTTTTTATCGGGATGATAACTGATATAAGGTTCATGGAAAATATCCAGGGCCTTTTTTACCTCTTTCACAATATTCAGCTTCTCTTTATTCGCAGTTGGCATCTCGGCAAAATTTGAAAAGGCCGAAGCGATTTCGCTCATAATATCTATCTGCTGGATCAGGGTCTTACAAAATTCATGTAGTTTGGACGCTGAATCCGGATCCTTGGGATCAAAACTATGATCAAAACTCTGAACCGTTAATCGCATGGGTGTTAACGGGTTTTTAATTTCGTGAGCCACTTGCTTTGCCATTTCTCTCCAGGCGTGCTTCCGTTCACTTTGTGCAAGTTTGACGGCTGAATCTTCAATTTCATCGATCATACTATTGTAAGAATCAACAAGATTGAGAATTTCCTGGCTGGCGTCAGAGAGAATGATTTTTTCGTTGGTGCGCTCAACCGTGGTCTGCCTCATCTTGCGACTGACATTCTCTAATGATTTTGTAATGTATTTAGATAGGAAATAGGCAAGAACGATTCCAATAAAGAAGATCAATAGATATACAACCAGCAACCTTTCCAAGAATTCTTTCAGCTCTTTTTCCTGAAAGGTGTTATCCTGTAAATAGGGTACCCCGATAATCCCAACTTCCTGATTGTAAGAACCGATCAAATAGGAGTAGGAAGATTTAAATTTTGTTCCGTCTAAAGACGACTTTTGAACGACAAGCCTGTGATCCGGATTAAAAATGATCCGTTTCATGATATCTGCGGAGAGGTTGGCATCAGTAGTGTCCGTAGGATTTTTATATTGTGAGCTCTTGAGCAACTCTCCTTTTAAATTGTAAATATTGATATCCAGATTGTGAATGTCCGAGATTTCATTGAGCTTCTTTTCCAGAATAATGGGCAAAGACATCGTTTCGAACTCATTGATGGAGTCTCTTAGCAACTCATAGGCTATTGCAGCCTTGATGGCTTCTTCTTTGCGCTCAAGTCTTTTGATATGATACTCCTCAGCCTGTTCGTTGAACTGATAAATCGTAACGGCTGCTATGAGTATGGAAGCAATCACAACAATAAAGATCATTGCGATAAAGATCCTGGTTCGTAGTGACAACTTATTGATTGGGGTCATTGCTTTTTCGGTAAAGATAGTAAATTCAAAAAAGCATTTCCAAGCTTACATCAGGAAGATTTAGCCAGCGTAAAAAGA
>CBDUAP010000288.1:0-2511 GCA_965365165.1 uncultured Flavobacteriaceae bacterium | reverse complement strand
AGGTCCTTACCGACCACGCTTTTGCAGAGCAAAAAGCAGCATCGAATGCCGTGTCGATCATCATCAATTATTCTGAAGAAACGGAACTCGTTCAAGCCATGAGCGATATAGCCATCGAAGAGATGGAGCACTTTAAAATGGTGCATGAATTCATGGTGGAGCGGGGCATGGTACTGGGCCGCGAGCAGACCAATGATTACGCCAAACACCTGCATTCCTATTTCAAAAAGACCAAAGACCGCACCGATGCACTGATCCAGCGCCTGCTGATCGCTGCACTGATCGAAGCGAGAAGTTGTGAACGCTTTAAGGTTTTCTCAGAAAATATTGAAGATGAATCCCTTGCCGAATTTTACAGGGAACTGATGGTATCTGAAGCCAATCATTATACTGTTTTTCTGGGTTTTGCCCGCAAATACCAGGACAGAACGATAGTAGATGAAAAATGGGAAGGGCTTTTGGCCTATGAAGCCGAATTCATGAAAAACAGAGGCACTTCGGCCAGGGTTCACGGCTAAGACTCCTTTTATCTGATAAATTGAATCGTCAATGGATAATGAGGCTGCTCACCATTGTTGACCTTGATCGCATTGATGACCGGGAAAACCAGGCACAGAATGCCAATTCCGATCAAACCGATGATTCCCAATCCAACCAGCAGGATAAGCGGCACACAGATCAGCGCATACAGAAACATGCTCAATTGAAAATTGATGATGCCTTTTCCCTGTTCATCCATGTCATAAATCTTGTCTTTGTTGGTGATCCAGATGATCAGTGGAACAATAAAGCCGCCGAAGCCCGTTACCAGGTCAAGCAACTGGCTCAAATGGGCCAGCATCAGGGTCTGTCTGTCTTCTCTCATATGTTTATTTTTGAATAGGACGCGAACCCCTTATATTTGTTACATGCATTTCACGTGAAATGTATGTACCTTTGCCAAAATTACACAAAAACACCCTGCCATGACACCCGTTTCCGGCCTTCCACAAGACACCATCATTGCACTTGCAACCCCATATGGCATTGGGGCCATCGCGGTTATACGGCTGTCGGGAAATGGAGCCATTGACCTGGCAGACGGTTTTTTCAGGGCCAAAGGAAAAGGAAAGACCCTCGCCACGGTTCCCTCGCATACCGTGCACCTGGGGCATATTACAGAAGCACAGCGGATCATAGACGAGGCCTTGGTCACGGTTTTCAGAGCGCCTCATTCTTATACGGGTGAAAATGTGGTGGAGATTTCGTGCCACGGTTCTGCCTACATACAGCAGGAGATCCTTCAATTGTTTTTAAAAAACGGCGCCCGTCATGCGGAGGCCGGTGAATTTACCCTCAGGGCTTTTTTAAACGGCAAAATGGATCTGAGCCAGGCCGAAGCGGTTGCTGACCTGATTGCCTCAGATTCGCAAGCCTCACACCATATTGCCATGCAACAGATGCGGGGCGGGTTTTCAAGCGAGATCGCTGCTTTGCGGGCCGAGCTCCTGAATTTTGCCTCCCTGATAGAACTGGAACTTGATTTTTCTGAAGAAGACGTTGAATTTGCAGACAGAAGTGAATTCCAGGTGCTGATCTCTAAAATTACCAACGTGATCAAACGCCTGATAGATTCCTTTGCTTTGGGCAACGTTTTAAAGAACGGAATTCCTGTGGCCATCGTGGGCGAGCCCAATGTAGGCAAATCAACCCTGTTGAATACCTTGCTTAACGAAGAAAAAGCCATTGTAAGCGAAATTGCAGGTACCACCCGGGATGCCATTGAAGATGAGATCGTATTGCAGGGCGTTACCTACAGGTTCATTGACACGGCCGGGATCAGGGACACCCTGGACGTAGTGGAAAACATCGGGATCAAAAAAACCTTTGAGAACATTGAAAAAGCACAACTCGTGCTCCACCTGATCGATGCGGAAAAAATAGTTGACCTCAGAGACTGGATCAATAACACCAAAGAGCTCAAACACGAATATCCAGACAAGAAGGTACTCACGATCATCAACAAGGCCTACACCCTCACCGAAGAGGAGGTTCAAAATATTCAAGCCGAACGACCTGAATGGATCCTGATCTCTGCCAGGGAAAGAACCGGGTTAGACATGCTGATTGATCAACTTACAAACCTTGTGAATACCGGTGCCCTGAGCAACCAGCAAACCGTGGTGAGCAATTCAAGGCACTTTGAAGCACTGACCAAGGCCTTCGGGGCCTTGAATGAAGTGCAGAAGGGCATGGACCAGAACATCTCCAGCGACCTTATGGCCATTGACATCAGGCAGGCGCTGTTCCACCTGGGTGAGATCACAGGAGAAATCACAACCGATGACCTGCTGGGCAACATCTTTGCGAATTTCTGTATCGGGAAGTAACGCATCAAAATAAACTACCTTTAAACACTAATAAACGTTCCATAAACCTTTTATTTTCTCTATTTTTTTTGAAGTATTTATGGAAGCTGTTACACATTTTAAAGCTAATACACTCTATCGCCCCATCCAGCCACCATCAACG
>CBDUAP010000287.1:0-2538 GCA_965365165.1 uncultured Flavobacteriaceae bacterium | reverse complement strand
ATTTTATAGAGGTAAATGATTTTGGTGCCGGCTCCAGGGTTTTTAAGGACAATAAAAGACAGGTATCCGCTATTGCCGCTAGGGCAGGAATCTCCAAGAAAAGGGGGGAACTTTTATCAAAAACCCTGAACTATTTCAAGCCAAAAAAAATCCTGGAAATCGGAACTTCTTTGGGTGTCTCAACTGCCTATATGGCCGAGGCCTGCCCAAAAGCGAAAATTGTCACCTTGGAAGGCTGCCCCGTAGTTGCCGGGATTGCCAAGGAATCATTTGAAGCCTTTCTGTTCAGGAATATTCGAGTCATCACAGGGGAATTCAACCAGACCTTGCCGCCGGTTTTAAAAAACAATAACTTCGATTTCGTTTATTTTGACGGAAACCATCAAAAGGAACCAACGCTTTCGTATTTTGAACAATGCCTTGAAACGGCTCACGAAAACAGTATCTTTATTTTTGACGATATCCACTGGACCAAAGGCATGGAAGAAGCCTGGGAGGCGATCAAAAACCATAAAAGCGTGACCATCAGCCTTGACACCTACAAATGGGGTATCATATTTTTTAGAAAAGAACAGGCGAAGCAGCATTTTACTTTGAGGATTTAGGCACGGGAATCATAGAAATTCCGATCAAAGTGAACTAATATCACTATTTTTGCCGAATTAAAAACAAAACACATGAAGATCTATACCAAAACAGGAGATCAGGGAGAGACTTCTCTTTTCGGAGGGACCAGAGTCAGGAAAAGCAGTATCAGAATTGATGCCTATGGCACCGTTGATGAATTAAATTCACACCTTGGTCTGATCAGGGATCAAATCACAGATAAGGATTTGAAAAATGTCCTGATTACAATTCAAAACAAATTATTCACCATGGGTGCCATGCTGGCAACCCCGGAAGATAAACAAAAGTTGAAAAATGGTACAGACCGATTGAAAATAGAGAAGATACAACAGGAAGAAATCAAATTTTTGGAGGAGGAGATGGACAAGATGAATGCTGTATTGAAACCGATGACCCATTTTATTCTGCCAGGGGGCCATACCACGGTGTCATTTTGTCACATTGCAAGATGCGTCTGCAGAAGGGCCGAGAGAATAACCGTAGAATTGGCTGATCAGGAGACGATTAACCCGGAAGTAGTGATCTATCTGAACAGGTTATCTGATTATTTATTTGTGTTGGCACGAAAATTGTCTATGGATAATAAGGTTGAAGAAATACCCTGGAAAGGTGAGTAAAACCAGGTGTTTTCATGAGATATTTTTTGAATATGATAACGTTCTTTTGTGGGTAAAAAAATAGTAATTAAAAAGCTTGCATTTTTGAGTAAAAAAATTACTTTTGCAAATCAAATTAAATAATTTTCAATTATGTATTGGACGTTAGAATTAGCATCTTATTTAAGTGATGCGCCTTGGCCGGCAACAAAGGATGAGTTGATTGATTACGCGATAAGAACGGGAGCGCCTTTGGAAGTTGTTGAAAACTTGCAGGCCCTGGAGGATGAAGGTGAGGTTTATGAAATCATTCAAGAGATCTGGCCTGATTATCCTACAGATGAGGATTTCCTTTGGAATGAGGATGAATATTAAAAAAATAAAAGTCTCATGAGAGGCTTTTTTTTTTATAATGTTTGTAAATTATGGGTTCTCAGATCAACACTCAAGTAAAATAAACTGCCGATACGTGATCGGTTAAAACATATACAAATTATGAATTTTTTAAATTCAGTACTTAAGGCTTTTGTTGGAGATAAAAGTAAAAAAGACATCAAGCTTTTACAACCTCTCGTAGATAAGGTTCGATCTTTTGATCAGGAAATGGAAAATCTTAGCCTTGAGGAACTTCGAGGCAAAACCCTGGACTTTAAAAAGCAAATCACAGAAGGGATTCAATCATTTCAAGATCAAATTGAAGCCCTTCAAAATGAGATTGAAACTGCCAATGTTGACAGAAAAGAGGAGATTTATAAAGAAATAGATGCTTTAAAGGATGAATCTTATAAGGCCTCTGAAGAAGTATTGGACAGGATCCAATCTGAGGCTTTTGCAGTGATGAGAGAAACTGCAAGAAGATTTTCGTCGAATGAGAGCCTTAAAGTAAAGGCCACCGCTTATGACCGAGAGCTTTCTGCCAAGGAATACGTGACCCTGGAAGGAGATGATGCCATTTGGAGCAATACCTGGGATGCCGCAGGGAAACCGATTACCTGGGATATGGTCCACTACGATGTACAACTTATCGGGGGAGCCGTATTGCACCAGGGAAAAATAGCCGAGATGATGACCGGTGAAGGAAAAACGCTGGTTGCAACTCTACCTATTTACCTCAACGCCTTAACAGGAAATGGCGTTCATGTGGTTACCGTGAATGACTACCTTGCAAAAAGGGATGCTGCATGGATGGGACCCATTTTTGAATTTCACGGACTGACCATTGATTGTACTGACAACCACCAGCCCAATTCAGACGCCCGAAGGAAAGCATATCTTGCAGATATCACCTATGGGACGAATAATGAATTTGGTTTTG
>CBDUAP010000286.1:0-2589 GCA_965365165.1 uncultured Flavobacteriaceae bacterium | reverse complement strand
AAGCACCTATTAGAGAACCATTAATTATAGGAGATAAGAGTTATCACGACATTTCAAATGATATTGCCGCACCTATTGAAGGGAAAGCCAACAAATGGTGGTGGGCTGTATTTAGTTTAGCGCTGATCGCCTTTTTATGGGGTATTGGAGCCATCGCGTATACCATTGGAACTGGTATTGGTGTGTGGGGTCTGAACAACAAAATCAACTGGGCCTGGGATATTACCAATTTCGTTTGGTGGGTAGGTATTGGTCATGCAGGAACACTGATTTCAGCTGTATTACTGCTATTCCGTCAGAAGTGGAGAATGGGTATCAACCGATCTGCTGAGGCAATGACCATCTTTGCCGTATTTCAGGCAGGATTATTTCCTGTGATCCACATGGGTAGGGTATGGAACGGATACTGGACCATGCCAATTCCGAATCAATTCGGGAATTTATGGACCAATTTCAATTCACCCTTGCTTTGGGACGTTTTTGCGATTTCAACTTATTTAACCGTATCAGTAGTTTTCTGGTACACGGGTTTACTACCTGATTTTGCGATGATCCGAGACAGGGCCACAAAGCCTTTTCAAAAGAAAATTTACAGCCTTCTGAGCTTTGGATGGACGGGCAGGGCCAAAGACTGGCAAAGATTCGAAGAAGTTTCTTTGGTTCTTGCAGGACTTGCCACGCCCTTGGTACTATCTGTGCACACTATTGTATCATTTGACTTTGCTACCTCGGTAATTCCAGGTTGGCACAGTACGGTTTATCCACCTTATTTTGTTGCAGGTGCGGTATTTTCGGGTTTTGCCATGGTTCAAACCCTATTGATCGTGATGCGTAAGGTTTCCAACCTCGAAGCTTACATTACTCGGGGCCATATAGAAAATATGAACAAGGTTATCCTGGTGACAGGAGGAATCGTTATGGTAGCTTACCTTTCAGAGTTTTTTGTAGGGTGGTATTCCGGTAGTTCTTATGAGGATTTTACCTACTTATCTGTGGGGGCAGCAACCGGTCCTTATTGGTGGGCTTTCTGGGCCCTCATCTTATGTAACGGTGTGTTCCCTCAATTGCTATGGATCAAGAAATTAAGAACAAATTACACAGTGTCTTTTATCATGGCCATCATCATCAATATCGGGATGTGGTTTGAAAGGTTTGATATCATAGTGATCAATTTAAGTCGTGGTCACCTTCCATCAACCTGGACACAGTTTGAACCGACGTTTGTAGACATCGGGATATTTATGGGAACCATAGGATTCTTCTTTGTACTGTTCCTGTTATATGCCAGAACATTCCCGGCAGTGGCTCAGGCAGAGGTAAAATCTATTTTGAAGTCTTCTGGTGACAATTTTAAAAGGGCCAGAGACAGTAAATAAAAAAGCAATTGGTAAATTGATAAATTTAAAAAGATGAGTGATAAAGTTATACATGCAGTTTACGACGACGATGACGTTCTTTTGAAGGCCGTGAAAGAAGTTCGTGAAGCAAATCATCATATCGACGAAGTGTACACGCCTTTTCCGGTGCACGGACTTGAAAAAGCGATGGGTATTCCAAATACCAGGATCGCCATTACGGCATTTTTATACGGTATCACCGGATTGGGCTTTGCTGTTTGGATGATGAATTATATGATGATCCAGGACTGGCCTCAGAACATTGGTGGAAAGCCGAGTTTCAGCTATGCTGAGAACATGCCTGCTTTTGTTCCGATCATGTTTGAGTTAACCGTATTCTTTGCCGCTCATTTGATGGTGATCACCTTTTACATGAGAAGTAAGATAGGACCTTTTGTCAAGGCGTCCAATCCGGACCCGCGTACAACGGATGATAAATTTTTAATGGAAGTTCCTGTGACAGGTGATGCAAAAAAGCTTGAAGCGTTTTTGACCAAAACCGGAGCCATAGAAACGAAAATTGTAGAAAAGCACTAAAAGAATTAGCATGAAGAATATATTCAATATTGCGATCACTGGTTTGATGATAGTTTTGCTGGCATCCTGTAGTAGCGAAAAGCCTACTGAAAGAAGCGTGCAATATATGGGAGACATAGATATGTATAATCCTGTACCGTATGAAACTTATGGAACCAACCCTTATTTTGAAGACGGGATCAATGCACAGCTTCCTGTAGAAGGAACCGTTGCGAGAGGAGCTTCGGTTTATGATTATCCTGACACAGAAGCGGGATATCAAATGGCCAAAGATTCTTTGAAGGCCCCTTTTGCCGCTACCGATGAAAGCCTTGCGAAAGGAAAGGTGACTTATAAAATTTACTGTTCATCCTGTCATGGTGACCTGGGAGATGGTATGGGTACCCTTGTTAAAAACGAGAAGTTTTTGGGAGTACCCAATTACAAAGACAGAGACATCAATGAGGGCACTATTTACCACGTGATCATGCATGGAAGAAACCTTATGGGTTCTCATGCCGGACAGTTGACTGAAGCTGAACGATGGAATGTGGTGCAATACGTTGAACACCTGAGGGAGGATCTTTTAAAACAATAAATAATAAAAAATAAATACAGAACATAATGTATACATTTTCAGGTAAATTAAAAACGGTTTCACTTGTACTAATGATCA
>CBDUAP010000285.1:0-2604 GCA_965365165.1 uncultured Flavobacteriaceae bacterium | reverse complement strand
AACGCGGTGGCCACCGCCCTCGTACCCGAGCTCGGTCCAGACGCCCTGCCCCTTCTTGGCGTAGACGGTGGCGGTTCCCGTATCCTGGCATGTTGGTAGCTGCCCCTCAGAGGATACGACCTGATTTTTGATGAGCGTATGAGCTACAAACCGATCATTGTCTGTTGCCTCAGGATCTTCCAGGATCTTTGAAAGCTTTTCCAAATGAGAAGATCTGAGAAAAAATCCAACATCAGCCATGGCCTCTTTGGCCAGCAATTCCAGGCCTTTGGGATCGACCTTCAATATTTCTCTTCCATCAACTTCGATTGTTGAAACATAGTCTGAAGATAACTTCCTATACTTGGTTTTATCCTCACCTGTCGGAAACGGTTTTTGATAGTGAAAATCTGCCATGTCGTATTATTGTGCTTTTAATATGGTTATTTACGTAATTAGTTAACATTTAGAGACTGTAAATATAGAGATTATGTCACTGGTAAAAGATGATTTTTTACATGTTTAAGAAACAAATTCTATTAATAAGTTCCATATCATTTGTATCTTGAGAGGACAAACAAAAATTAACTAGCAATCGCCATGAACACTTTAGTACTATCAATTGCACTACTTCTAAGTAGTTTCCTTACAGAAGCCGATACAAAAACAAAAATGCAGGGTGCCTGGAGAACTGATGAGGGTGTTGTCATCATATCAGGAAATTATTTTGCCTATACCGTTTATACAACGAATAATTTTATTAACACATATGGAGGGTCGTGGTCTGTTGAAGGCAGTAACCTGAAGGTGACCTATGAATTCAATACCGAAAATCCTGAAATGGTAGGTACAACGGTGAGCATGAACGTAAGGTTTCAAGGGGACAACATGGTAATCAATGACGGTTATCTGACAAGGATAGATGATGGCAAACCGGGTAAACTGGAAGGTACCTGGTTGTTTTCCAACCGAATGAACAATGGTGAATTAGGCACTCCCAGAAGTGCTGATAACCCGAGAAAAACCATGAAAATACTCTCAGGAACTAGATTTCAATGGATTGCCTACAATGACGAAACTAAGCAGTTCATGGGAACGGGCGGTGGCACCTACACTACCGTGGACGGTAAATACACTGAAAATATTGATTTCTTCTCAAGAGACAATTCCAGGGTGGGTGCTTCCCTGGTCTTTGACTTCGAGCGAAAAGGAGATGACTGGCATCACAAGGGATTTAGCAGCAAAGGTGACCCTATGCATGAAATCTGGAGCCTGAGAAAATAATTGCTTAATTGTGCCTTTAGCTCTTGTTTATTGTAAGAGATACTATGTGCCTCCCAAGTGAGGGGTATCCAGGCTTTACATTTGATTACTTTTCTGCGTTATACGATTCTGAAGCGAATTTGAAAACAGCTGATTCCGTGCGTGCCCCAATCAAAATAGCCTTCAATTCTTCCACTTTTTCAGGATGGGTTGCCGCCAGATCGTTTTCTTCACCTGGATCCACATCAAGCCTGTACAACTCATAGGGTTGCGAGGGCGATTTGTTTACATTGTACCTAACAAGCTTCCAATCTCCTTGTCGCAGTGCCTGCCTGCCTCCTCGTTCATGAAATTCCCAGTACATGTATTCGTGCTCCTTCTGTTGCTCACCCAGTAAGGCTGGTAAAAATGAAAGTCCATCAATCCCCTGAGGTGCTTCAATACCCACTATTTGAGCAACTGTGGGCATAACATCCCAAAAAGCTGATATATGATCTGTTGTGGACGCTGCACTGACTTGTGTCGGCCATCTTACGATCATGGGAACACGAATGCCACCTTCGTATAGATCACGCTTATAACCTTTCAAAATCCCATTGCTGTCAAAATAATCCGGATCTGCGCCACCTTCCATGTGAGGCCCATTGTCCGAAGTGAACATGATCACTGTGTTGTCGTCGATCCCGAGCTCCTTTACCTTAGCCAGTATCTCTCCCACCTGATCATCCAGGTAATTCACCATGGCAGCAAATGCGGCGTGTGATTCGGGCTGAGAGCCATATGGCCCCAATTTAAGCCTTTCTCCATCGTCAACACCCTTATATGCTTTTTCCGGAAGAAATTTACCACGGTATTTTTCCATATAACTTTCCGGGGCAAACAACTCCGCATGAGGAATGGCAGAGGGATAAAACATGAAGAACTCCCTGTCTTTGTTTTCTTCAAGAAATTTCAATGCCATCTGATGAGTAGGATCTGGTCCATAGGTACCCCGTCCAGTGCCTTCATTTCCTTCCAGCATCACTTTCTCCTGGTTGTGCCACATAAAACTAATCAAACCCCTGGTGATTCGGATCTCCTTCAGATCCAGGATAGCCCAACCCCCATTTGCCAAATGCACCGGTCACATATCCCGCATCTTTCAGCATTTCTGCCATCGTGTAGGTCTCAGCCGGCATTGGCCACTGACCTTCCGGTTTCCATTCTTTATTTCCTCTGATAGGTGTATGGCCGGTATGAAGACCGGTCATCAGAGATGAGCGAGATGGAGCACATACTGTCGATCCCGAATAGTGCTGGGTAAACCTGATGCCTTCTTCTGCTAGCTTGTCGATGTTTGGAGTGGCAAAATTCTGCTGCCCA
>CBDUAP010000284.1:0-2697 GCA_965365165.1 uncultured Flavobacteriaceae bacterium | reverse complement strand
TTGTTCAACTTGGGTATTTAACTTTAGTATTCCCGATTCGATGCTCTGTCTTTAGGCAAATAATTTGTTCTCTATTACCAATTAAAATGAAAACTAATCTAACACTGATAATTATGAATAAAACAATTTTCACAAGTATGTTGCTCTTACTTTTAACTTTTACGGTAATGGCTCAAAAAAACAAAAAACCCAATATCCTGGTCATATGGGGTGATGATGTCGGCTGGAGTAATATCAGCGCATATAATCATGGGATGATGGGTTATAAGACCCCTAATATTGATCGTATCGCAAATGAAGGTGCGATGTTCACAGATTGGTATTCACAGCAGTCTTGCACAGCTGGTCGTGCGGCTTTCATTCTTGGGCAGCATCCTTTTAGAACCGGATTGCTCACTATAGGGATGCCAGGGGCAAAGCAGGGAATTCAGGATGACCAGCCCACAATTGCTGAATTATTAAAAGATCAAGGCTATACTTCGGGTCAGTTTGGCAAGAACCATTTAGGAGACCGTGATGAACATTTACCGACCAATCATGGTTTTGATGAGTTTTTTGGGAACCTCTATCATTTAAATGCAGAGGAAGAGCCTGAAACTTATTACTATCCTAAAGATCCGGAATTTCATAAGCAATTTGGTCCCAGGGGTGTCATCCATTCTTATTCTGACGGAAAAATTGAAGATACAGGACCGCTTACAAGGAAAAGAATGGAAACTGCTGACGACGAGTTCACCGATGCCGCAATTCGGTTTATTGAAAACGCTCACAAAGCCGGTAAGCCATTCTTTGTTTGGTTGAGCGCGACCAGAATGCACGTATGGACACATTTAAAAGATGAGAGTACCGGAGTAACGGGAATTGGCCTCTATCCTGACGGCATGGTGGAGCATGATAAAGCCATAGGGAAAGTATTGAAAAAACTGGAGGATTTAGGAATTATCGACAATACCATTATCATGTATTCTACTGATAATGGGGCTGAGAAATTCACCTGGCCTGATGGCGGAACCACACCTTTTGCAGGAGAAAAGGGAACAACGTGGGAGGGCGGTTTCAGAGCTCCGTGTGTGATTCGCTGGCCTGGAGTGATCAAGCCGGGCACAAAGCACAATGCCATCTTTTCTCATGAAGACATGATGCCAACCCTATTGGCCGCAGCCGGTGTGCCAGATGTAAAAGAAAAATTACTGAATGGATACAAAGCCAATGGTAAAGAGTTCAAAGTGCATTTGGATGGTTATAATATGATGCCTTATTTTAAAGGAGAGGTTACTGAATCTCCAAGAAATGAGATTTTTTACTTTGATGCTGGTGGCAATTTAAATGCTTTACGATACAACAACTGGAAGATTCATTTCACCATCATGGAAGGTTCTATCAACGAAGCTTACAGGAAAACGCCATCGTGGCCAATCGTCATCAATTTGAGGGCTGATCCTTTTGAAGTTTCATGGAAATCATCTATGTATACGCGCTGGTATGCAGACAATATGTGGTTATTTGTACCTGCCCAGGCCTATGTTGGGAAGTTTTTAGAAACATTTAAGGAATTTCCGCCGGTATCAGGAGGCTCTCTTGGGGTTGATCAAGTTTTGCAAAGCCTGAAGGTCAAACCGCAGAATTAGAGTGCTGGTTGCATTTGAGGATTCTGAAAGGCCTTTTAGAGCCTGAACCTTTATGATGATTGAATAAGTCAAGACAATCAGGGCAACTTTATCAGGTTGCCCATTATTCGAAGAAGCATGGCTTTTAATAAAAAAAGGATCATATTAATATTTAGTTCTTTGATTTTTACAATGGGTCAAGCCCAGGAATTAGAGCCCAGAGCCATTAATAATCTACCCGTTGGGACAAATTTTTTAGTGGGGGCCTATAATTTTTCAAGTGGGGATATTTTATTGGATCCTGCAATAAGCATCAGGGACCTTGACGCCAAAATTCACAGTACAGTTCTGGGCTATTCAAGATCGATAAATTTTTTCGGGCTGTCAGGAAAATTTGACGTCCTGCTACCTTTTGCTTTTGGCGATTGGCGTGGCAATCTGGCAGGTTCTTCTGAAAGGGTTTCCAGTGATGGTTTGGGTGATGCAAGACTGAGGTTATCATTTAATTTCTTGAATTCCCCTGCTATGAATGTTACAGAATTTCAAGATTATAACGCCAGGCAGGTTTCCGGTATTAGTTTACAGATTATAATGCCTACCGGTCAGTATGAAGCTCAGGAATTGGTGAATTTGGGGTCAAACAGATGGGCTTTCAAGCCACAATGGGGTTACGCAATGAATTTATCCAAGTGGGTTTTTGAAGGCTATGCCAGTATTTGGTTTTTTACAAAAAATAGCAATTATTTGAATGGAAACGAATTGACTCAAGATCCTTTGTATACACTTAAGCTACATGTGATCAGGAAATTGCCGAACAGTATGTGGGCTTCAGCAAATATAGGTTATGGTATCGGAGGAAAATCTTATATCAATGGGAATGCCACAAGATCATACATTTCTACTGCCAGGCTCGGATTATTTTATGCCATTCCCTTTGGTTTAAAGCATAGTTTGAAAATTGCTTACGTCACAGGGTTTAGACTTGAAAAAGGAAGTGACTTTGATGCGTTCTCATTGTCATATCAATATAGATGGAACAATTCATTGAATAAGAGAACAAAAACAATAAATTAAAAGATGATGAAAATCA
>CBDUAP010000283.1:0-2723 GCA_965365165.1 uncultured Flavobacteriaceae bacterium | reverse complement strand
TTTTATGTTAAACAAAGGCCTCCGGTATATACCGTGTTGAAAAGTTGTGTTTTTTTAATCTGAAATTCAAGTCTATATCTTCACCAATTCTCTGTCTGGCAAAGCCACCAGTCAACAAAAAAGCTTTTTTCGACAGCCCCATATTAAAACTTCGCAATTGAAATTTTTGGCTGGCCTTGTCACTTCCGCGCAAACCTCCCGTGCTTAACAAGGAAGTCATGCTGTAATTAATTGCTTTCTGCCTGGCACTGAAAGACGGGTGCACCGTATCAGGGCCTCCATATGCATCTGTATAATTTTTATTCAAAGCCGTGCTGACCTCATCCATATAATGGTCGGGCAGCATACAATCAGAATCAAGAATAACAAAATAGTCACCTGAAGCGCGCTCCATCCCAAAATTTCTACTGTCACCCGGTCCTGTATTTTTCTTAAAGCAATACTTTATATCAATTGCATCAATATGCTTTTTTACAATAGAATTGCTTCTTATATCAGACCCATCATCAACCACGACAACCTCAATCTCAATTTCAGTATTTTGCCTTAGGATACTCTGAAGTAATTCATCCAGTTCCTCCGGCCTGTTATAAACCGCTATGATAATTGAAAACTTCAATTTTGAGAGTTTAAGCTGTTTTTAAAATTAAAAAAAATCGAGAAAATTATTGCCTGTCAAAATTTCCTCGATTCTCTTCTCTTACTTTTCTGTTATATATTATTCATCAGCATCAATGAAATTATCCATAATCACGTCGCTAATTCCCATATTTGAGAACCCTCCGTCATGAAAAAGATTCTGAAGCGTCACTTTTTTCGTTAAATCAGAAAAAAGCGTGATGGTATAGTCTGCACATTCCAAAGCTGAGGCGTTGCCTAAGGGGGACATTTTTTCAGCATAACTTAGAAACCCTCCAAAACCTTTGACGCCGCTTCCTGCGGTTGTTGGTGTTGGCGATTGGGAAATCGTGTTCACCCTTACTTTGTGATCCCTTCCGAAAAAGTAACCAAAACTTCTTGCGATGGATTCGAGGTAAGCCTTGTTATCGGCCATATCATTGTAATCAGGAAATACCCTTTGCGCAGCCATATAGGTTAAAGCCACGATAGAACCCCATTCATTCATTGCCTCCTTCTTATACAAAACATTCATCACCCTATGGAAAGACAGGGCAGAAACATCAAACCCCTTGTGTGTAAAATCATAATTGGAATTCGTATAATGGATCCCTTTTCTGACATTGATAGACATTCCGATCGAATGCAGCACAAAATCAATTTTACCCCCTAATATTTCCATCGACTTTTCCACCAAATTCTCAAGGTCCTCCATCGAGGTTGCATCGGCTGGAATGATCTCTGATCCTGTGTCTTCAGCCAATTTATTGATTTCACCCATTCGCATGGCAATTGGAGCATTTGTCAATACAAAAGTGGCGCCTTCCTCATGCGCTCTTTCAGCCACTTTCCAGGCTATGGAGTCTGCGTTTAACGCTCCGAATATGATCCCTTTCTTTCCTTTTAATAAATTGTACATAGGTTGATATTTAATGATATAGGTTTATTGATTCTAATTTTTTCATTTTACTGCCAAACCGCGGCAAAGTTAAGAGATTATTTTAACATACTGATTCAAGACAAAAGCTGTTTGGCATGTGCAATAGCTGATTCCGTAATTTTACTGCCCCCGAGCATTTCAGCAAGCTCAACAAGCCTTTCATCTTGGTTGAGCAGTCTTATATTTGAGGATATCCCGCCTTTCCGATCTTCCTTGTAAACCTTGTAGTGCTGCTGACCTTTGGCTGCAACCTGTGGCAGGTGGGTAATGGTGATAACCTGCATGTTTTCACTCATTGAACGCATAACCTCCGCGATTCTGTTTGACACTTCCCCTGAAACACCTGTATCTATTTCATCAAAAATGATGGCCGGTAAATTCGAGTACTTTGATAAGATCGATTTTATACCCAACATCATTCTTGACATCTCTCCTCCCGAAGCCACTCTTTTCAGGGCCTCAAAACTTTTTCCCTTATCAGATGACATCAAAAAGACCAGTTTGTCTTTTCCATTCATTAAAAAGACATCACTCTTTTCAAGATTAATTTTGAATCGCGTATTCTTCATTTCCAGATCAGACAGTACCGCCTCAATCTGTTTGACAAACTCAGGAATGGCATGTTTTCTGGACTCATGTATCTGAGCTGCGAGTTGATCAAGGTCCTTTTCAGCTTTTGAGATCTCCCCTGCCTTATCAGCCAGCAATGACTCCGCATGATCGACTTCGACAATCTTTTTTTCAAAGACTTCCTTAATGTCCAGCAGCTCCTCTACAGAAGAAACAAGATGCTTCTTCTCCAGATCATAAATCAGCTTTAATCTTTCTTCTACCCTTTCGAGTTCAATGGGATCATAAACAAGATTGTCATTCTCGGTTTGCAGTTCCTCCACAACATCCTTGTATTCTATAAGCAAGCTGCGCACCCTGCCCGTAAACTCAGCATATAACTCGGCAAAACCTGAGATCTTTTCAAGGCTGTGCTCAATTTGAGACAACTGACTCAAGGTTCCGTGCTGTTCATTTTCAGACACTTCAATCACTTCAGATAAATGCAATTTGATTTCCTCAATATGTGACAATTTTTCCAGTTGTTCTTCCAGATCTGCCTTTTCATCTGCTTTTAAATTTGCCTGATCAAGTTCATTGTAAACAAATAAATTGT
>CBDUAP010000282.1:0-2737 GCA_965365165.1 uncultured Flavobacteriaceae bacterium | reverse complement strand
GCTTTTGAAATTCTTAAATTGCTTATTAAAACACTGTCCTACATCGTTCTAAAAAAACAAAAATATTGGGATGAGAATACTTCGAAATTCTGAGTTCCCTGTTCTTTATTCCTTATTCAAATGCAACATTCTCAAATCTGAAATCTTAAATCTAACTTTTCACATTCAAATGAAAATTCGGGTCAAACTGATTGGGATTCTTTCCTTTGACATTTTTAAAATATTCGTGAAAAACCTTGAAATCAGTTTTAATATCCCCGGTAAGATGATAGGGCTCACCGATTTTGATCTTCTTGTTTTCAAAATCCAGGGTCGCCATCACGATTGGTACTTTGGCTCCTAAAGCCACATGGTAAAATCCGGTTTTCCATGTGGATACTTTTTTTCTGGTTCCTTCCGGTGAAATGGCAAAAATAAATCTTTCCCTGCTGTTAAAAATATCTACAACAGATTGCACCATATTGGTAGTTTTACTCCGGTTGACCGGTGTTCCGCCAAGAGCCCTGAAAATAAACCCGAAAGGGGGTTTGAACAAAGTATGCTTACCGATAAATTTAATGTCCTTGCCTTTGATGAATTTGGACAGAACGGCAATAGGAAAATCCCAGTTTGAGGTATGTGGCGCAGCTATGATGATATATTTATCTACATCCTGAGGGAAATCATTTTCGATTTCCCAGCCAAGTATCTTGTATAGAATAAATTTGGAAATACTCTTCATGCCCGCAATTTTCGTGAAATATTTTTTGTAATATCGTAATTAATTATAACATTTAGGAAGATATGAAATATTTTCTACTTCAATGGTGCTTCATCATATGTTTATCAACGGTTTGCTCCGTTCAAGCCCAGGTAAAAACCGGGCCTGTACTGGATGATTTTGGCCCCGTTTACCCAGTTGAGGATGCTGACCTTTTTCTGGATTCGCATAGACAGTACAACGTGATCTTTGATGTTTATACTGATGAAAAGAAGCCTGATCAGATGAACCCGCTGATCCATACGGCAGCAAGGTTCTTAAACATGCATGGCCAGTATGGCCTGCCGGAGGAAAATATGAATCTTGTTTTGGTGCTGCATGGAATGGCCACAAAAAATGCCCTTTCAGACAAAGCTTATAAAAATTTATTGAAAAAACCCAATCCGAATACGGCCCTTTTGAAGGCACTGTCTGACAAGGGTGTAAAGATTTACGTTTGCGGGCAATCGATGAAAAGCAAGGGCTTTGAAACCGGGGACCTTTCAGCTCATGTTCAAGTATCATTGTCAGCAATGACGGCTTTAGTGAATTACCAATCAAAGGGTTATGCCCTGATTAATTTTAATTAAATAAAAATGTCGAACACCATTTTCTATATAATAGCTATTGCACTGATAATCATAAGTATTGTGATTACTTATATCATTACAAAGTTGAAGTTTGAAAAGGCCTCATCGGCCCTTGAAGAACGCATACGCTCTATGGAAACTGAGAAGGAATTACAGGAAAACACGGTAAATGAGCTGAAGCACCAGGCAGAAACCATCAGGGGTGAAAAAGATCAATTGCAACTTGAACTGGTCAGGCATGGGGCCGACCTGGATCACGCCAAACTCAAACTGACGGAGCAAGAAGGAGAAATGGAAAAATTACAGGAAAAATTTACCAAGGATTTTGAAATCCTGGCCAATAAGATCCTGGAGGATAAATCATCAAAATTTACCGAGAAAAACAAAGAAAATATGGAGCAGATCCTGAATCCGCTCCAGGAAAAGATCAAATCTTTTGAGAAGAAAGTTGAAGACACCCATAAGGAAAGTATTGAAAAACAGTCTGCCTTGCGGCAACAGATACTTGGGCTTAAAGAACTGAACGAGCAAATGAGCAAAGACGCCGTAAACCTCACGCGTGCCTTAAAAGGAGATTCTAAAAAACAGGGGGACTGGGGCGAATTACAACTGGAAACGATCCTGGAGAAAGCCGGCTTACAGAAAGACATACACTATACCACTCAAGATGGATACAGGGATGAAGAGGAAAAGCTTAAAAAACCTGACCTGATCATCAAATTACCAGATCAGAAGCACCTGATCATTGACTCAAAGGTTTCCCTCACCGGATATGAAAGGTTTTTCAATGCGGAAAATGAAATGGATGAAAAGGTAAGTCTGAAAAGTCACGTACAAAGTATTCAAAAGCATATCAAAGAACTGGGAACAAAAAATTATACTGCGCTCTACGGCATCAACAGCCCTGATTACGTGATCATGTTCGTGCCCATTGAACCCGCTTTGATGATTGCCCTTCAACAGGATCAGGATCTTTATTTGCAGGCACTCGACAAAAATGTTGTGATGGTATCCACTTCTACCCTTTTGGCCACACTGTCGACGGTGGCATCCATATGGAAACAGGAAGACCAGAAAAGAAATGTCATCGAAATTGCCAGCCAGGCCGGCGCATTATATGACAAGTTTGAAGGTTTGGTGCAAGATCTTCTCAAAATCGGAAAACAGATCAATGCCTCACAAGAAAGTTACAAAGGAGCCATGAACAAACTTTCTGAAGGCAAGGGTAATTTGATCACCAGGGTGGAAAAATTAAAAGCTTTGGGTGCCAAAACCAAAAAATCGATTCCTTCCAAGCTACTTGAAAGGTCCAGGGAAGAATGATGCTCCTCATTTTTTCTCTGACATGATTTATTTCTTTTTAGGCTCGTTGGAACTTTTATAAATCATGATTATAAAATAAATTTGA
>CBDUAP010000281.1:0-2930 GCA_965365165.1 uncultured Flavobacteriaceae bacterium | reverse complement strand
GATCCCCTTTTATTAACATCCACCATATACAATGTAGATTGAATATAGTTGATGAAGTAAATCATCGGTATCGATATTTTTTATAATGCGTCCGTTAAAGTCATAAATTTTTAAATTGACGATCTGCTCATCGTTATTCGTTCTTATGTACAAATTATGATTCTCAGTATACCAGATAATACGGGAATCTTGCTCCAGATCCGTTAAAAGATCAGGCATGCCTTCTAAGAACCTCAGCTCAAACCTTTCCTTAAATACTCCTGACCCATTCAACTGAAAGGAATAAGCCCGTGCTTTCAGATTGTGCATAACCTGAAGTTCCTTATCATACAGATAAACATCTTTATGGCGCAATTTTCCAAGAACCTGATCGATTTCTATTTCTAAGGTAACGGGTTCTTCAATATGGTTATCAATACCAAGGCGGATCACCTCATCACCTTTAAAATCAGGAATTCCCTGAATGGCAAGTTTCAGATCTTCCAAACATGTATACAGGCTTGCAGATCTGTTTGAACTTAGGCGCAGGCCATCGTAATGGTGATCAAAATCGCGGGTTGCACCTTTAATGAATCCAAGCAGGATCTGACTAAAAACGCCATGCGGGTTAGACATATTAAGCCATATGCGGTCCGCTTCCTTTTTTTCTTTCCCTTTGGGTTTTTTAAAGAAATTATCATTGCCTGACAGGGTTCTGAAAGAATTTTTAAAAAGCAGTTTTCCTTCACGTCGGGCTTCGACGAAAAAGCCCTGTCCGCTCGCAATGAATTTTGTGGGACGCTTTCCTTCTGAATTGGCTTTAATTCCACCCGTGCCCAGAGTGTACATGGCATAATCGTCAGAAGAATAAATCATGGAGCCGTCTCCGATTGCTTCAGCCGGGGTATCGTGTGTCCAGAAATATAAGGTGCTTGTTAAGAGAGAGGCATTGTCAGGATCAGATAATAATTTTTCGGCATCAATTGCTGATGGGTAAGGATTACCAATCAGGTTCCAGTCTGTCAGGGGATAACGGTCAGTGTTTTGTAACATGATGGGAGTTTCAATGATACCATTATTGACCTCACCTGTAAAGACAACTTCCTGCTGTCCTGAAAAAAGTGCCTGGGGAGCCATGGAGGTATATCCCCTGGCGATATCCATAACTCCTGAAGCTGGCACCCAGGCATCATTGTTATCATCTGTGCCATTCTGATCCAGGTCTTCAAAGTGTTCTGTGGCAAACTTGTAAAAGGAGTTTTTCGGTGAATCAGGAAAAACTTCCTCAAGCCTTGAAGATTTGACGGGGCTGGACCAAAATGTATAGTCGTAAGGTTGGATGTCAGTCGTTTTTTTGTGCACATTTGTAGTGCCCTGGTTGTCAACAAAACTACTGTCATTGATCATGATCAGGGACCCTTCATGCAGTATTTCCAATTCGCCTTTTACCGTAAGGTTGTTTCGGATACTGATGTAATTTCCTGCAGCGATCTTTAATTTTGCACCGCCGGCTACTAGGAGGCTACACGCTTTAAAATTTCCATTTTCTGCTGTATTGTAATCTGTTGTAATCTGGACTTCCCTATGGTGATCAGGTTGTCCGTTTTGCCAGGATCCCATAAAAAAATTTGCTGGCCCTGAATAGAACTCGCCAAGCCTGAGATTTGTCCCGGGTGTTGCCAGGTCAACGTCCTGGTATGAATACACGAGCCATTCCCCTGGGTCAAATCCGGTATTGGGCCCCGTTTCAAGGCAACCGTATTTTCTTAGCATACTTTTGTCAGTTCCCCAGTTGGTGGGAAGCCCGATGATGTCGGTTCGGTTCTCCCAGCAGCTTGAATCGCCTGCAGTTGAAATCACAAGGATGTCATCTCCGGTGAAACTGCAAACAGTTGATCCGATTTCTTTTCCGCTGAGCGCATAAGCCGGTGAATCAACATTTAAGGTGGCACGGAAAGTAACAGATGCTCCGGGTACCAGTGACGGAATCAGTTTTTTTCGACTCGGATTGATGCCGATGGGCGATTTGGCATCATCGTTCCAGAACAGGGCCAGATAATAGGTGTTTTCCGGACTTGTTTGAGTGCCCAAATTGGTAATTTCAATCCATTTGTTGTTCCCTGAGCCTTCATAATACTGGGTGATCATTAAAGGATGTGTCGTCGGACCCGTTGACTCTGCGTGAATTTTGAAGTCAAATGGGTTTTCTGAAGCGTCGCTATTGGTGATCTCCACCCTGGCTGTGCTGAGTCCGGGTTCAAAAGGCTTATAAATTATTGAGAAGGACAGGCTGTCAAGTGGGGCAATCAATGCAGGGCCCTGAAAAGTCGTTTTAAAATCATTTGCATCGTGTCCTGAGAGGCTGATGCTGATGATGTCAAGGTCAGCATCGCCAAGATTTTTAATGGTATAGGATCTTGTGAGCGAACTGTCTGACTTTACAGGGACGGATCCAAAGTAAGTATTGTTCAACATCGAGGTTTCATCGCTTCCGTCCATAAGAGGATAGCCAAGAGCCTCAAGGTGTATCTCAGGAATCTGACCTTCACAGCTGGAAACATGGCGGTTCAGATTACCGGTGTCTTCCAGTTTATAAATGTCCCATTCCATAGGATTATATTGATTGTTTGCATTTTGAACGTTGCTTTTTCTTCTTAGGGTCAGGTCTTTGGCAAAATCAAGTGAATCCCCAAGAACTCCAATAATATCTGTGATATTTTTGTCATAAACGAGGGCTATTTTGTCATCGCCATTGAAATTCATCACAGCGCTGTTCGTACTCAGATCGGCCTGGATATTTAAAGTCTCCTGGTCATCTTCAATTAGATAAGTGCCATGTGCCGGTATAATGCCTGAAAGTGTGAGAACCGATGACACGGCAGTATTAGATCCGGTATATTTGTGCAGTTCATAGGCACCAAGATCAATGGGGTTGTCAGTCGTGTTGTACA
>CBDUAP010000280.1:0-2942 GCA_965365165.1 uncultured Flavobacteriaceae bacterium | reverse complement strand
GGCAAAAAGCAGGCATAAACTAAATAAAAGAATGATGTTTTTCATCGGGGTAAAGTTTAAGTTGTTGTATTCATAAAATTAATGAAAAATTAATAAAGCAGGCAACCAATTGTTTTTTTTTCGATTCTGGCTCCATATAAAAGGTATTTGACTTGAAATTATTACTATTTTTGAATGGAACTTAATCGATATCATGAAACTTGTATTTGCTACGAATAATAAGCACAAACTTCAAGAAGTTCAGGAACTCTTGCCTGAGGGTATTGAAGTTTTGACACTTAAGGATATTGGCTGCCTTGAAGAAATTGAAGAGACAGCAAAAACACTCGAAGGCAATGCCAAGATCAAATCCGATCATGTGAAAAATGAATATGGATATGACTGTTTTGCAGATGATACAGGATTGGAGGTTGATGCCCTAAATGGAGCACCCGGGGTTTATTCTGCCCGCTACGCAGGTGAAAATGTAACTTTTGACGATAACGTGAACAAGATGTTATCTGAACTTCAGGGAGTGAAAAACAGAAAAGCGAGGTTCAGAACGGTGATTTCCCTTTTTTGGAAGGGAAAACAGTATTTTTTTGAAGGTGTTTGTGATGGACGTATTGAAGAAGAAAAATCAGGAGATCAAGGATTTGGATATGATCCGATCTTCAAACCTGATGGATATCGGCAAACCTTTGCGGAAATGGATACTGCCAAAAAAGGAAAAATTTCGCATCGAGGCAAGGCCATTAAGAAATTGGTTTCCTTCTTTGACGAACAGGTCTAGAACAGTTTGGTTTGCGCGTCACCGCCTTCCTCATTTTTATTATCTTCAGAAGCCTTCTGGTTTTTATTTTCGCTTTCAATAACCTGCTCTTCAACAAGTTCAACGTCATTTATTTCAGGTTCTTCGTAAGGTAGGGGGTCCAGTAAGTTAATGTCTTTTATTTTTTCTGCAGTAAACTGATTTCCAAGTGCTTTAATACCTTTTATTGCAATAAATTCTTCAAAATTTAAAATTTCATTTTCCAGGCTTCTTTTTGAAAAAATAACCTCAGCCATGGGGCGGAAGTCCATTGCAACGATCTGCAATTTCGAATCAGGATGGTCACTGATGAATTTCTCCTCCCTGTCAGGGTGTTCAATCATAAAGCGTTTTACATAGTAACGTTCTCTTTCACCATCAAAATACATGGCGGAAATAGGTTTATTCGGGTTCCATTTTTCAAGAACGATCATGTCACTGTCAAAATGGGTATTCAGATTAGGGATAATCGTCTTGACTTCTCCTTTTTGATTGATGATCAGCAACCTGTCGTCTGCGGTGAATTCCCCGAGAAGGTCACCCCTGGAATCTACATTGAGTCTCTGAACCGTTTCATCAAACCAGATCTTTCTGGGTTTCAGTGTAGAGACTCCCTTTTCTTTGAGTTCAATCTTTTTTACCGGATATTTTGTGACAATGTTGCCTTTACTGCCTCTTCCTTTTATCGCGAGGTCCGCAAGGTCAATGTCCCATTTGAGTTTTTTCACGCTTCCGGCGGCTCTCAGATTAACCGTAATCAATTCGGCTTCTCCGTTAGGATTGGCTGTAAAATATACAACTTTGGACCCTTTTGCTCCTGTAGTGAGGTCATACTCCCTGTCTCTGGTAACAGAAGTAACAGCAAACCGTTTCATATAGGTCACACCACTCTTGCCGTCTTTGTACAGCATATTGTAAATGGTTCTTTTGTCGTTCTTTTTGAAAACAGCGGCATGGATAATGTTTTTACCAACAAAAGTTTTACTGTCGACTTTGGTCACCATCATTTTTCCATCCTTTTTGAAGACGATGACGTCATCAATATCAGCACAATCTGAAACAAACTCATCTTTTTTCAAAGAGGTGCCTACAAAGCCCTCTTCCCTGTTTACATACAATTTTGCATTGGCCATGACCACCTTTGTCGCAACGATATCCTCAAAAATCCTGATGTCTGTCTTGCGACCTTTATCTTTGCCAAACTTATCCTTTAAATCTTTAAAATAGTCAATGGCATAATCTATAATATGCTCCAGATGGTCTTTGACCCTGGCTATTTTTTCTTCAAGACCTTCAATGAACAATTTTGCCTTGTCAATATCAAACTTGGATATTTTCTTAATTCTGATCTCTGTCAGCCTGATGATATCATCCTCTGTTACAGCCCTTTTCAAATGTTTGATATGTGGTTTTAAACCCTTGTCAATGGCTTTGATGACACCTTCCCAGGTTTCTTGCTCCTCAATGTCACGATAGATCCTGTTCTCAATAAAAATCCTCTCTAATGAAGAAAAATGCCATTGTTCTTCGAGTTCGGACAATTGGATCTGCAGTTCAAGGCGCAACAGTTCAACCGTGTGTTCAGTTGAATATTTCAAGGCATCCCTGACACCTATGAAAACAGGCTTATTTTCCTGAATGATGCAGCATATGGGAGATATCGAAACCTCACAATTCGTAAAGGCAAACAGGGCATCTATGGTTTTATCGGGTGACACCCCGGAAGGCAGATGGATCAGGATTTCAACTTCTCTCGCCGTATTGTCTTCAATTCTTTTGATTTTAATCTTCCCTTTGTCATTGGCCTTTAATATGGAATCAATAAGAGAGGAGGTTGTTGTACCGTAAGGGATTTCATTGATGACAAGCGTGGTTTTGTCGCGTTGAGAAATTTTGGCACGCACCCTAACTTTTCCGCCTCTTTTCCCGTCGTTATAATTACTGACATCCGCAACACCTCCTGTAAGAAAATCAGGGAAAATCGAAAAGCTCTGACCTTTTAAAATTTTTATGGAAGCCTGAATCAGTTCATTGAAATTATGGGGAAGAATCTTTGTTGAAAGTCCAACCGCTATTCCTTCAGCCCCCTGTGCAAGCAATAAAGGGAACTTCACGGGCAAGTCAATGGGTTCTTTTCGCCTCCCGTCATATG
>CBDUAP010000279.1:0-2962 GCA_965365165.1 uncultured Flavobacteriaceae bacterium | reverse complement strand
AGGAAGTGATCACACTTCCTTCCTTTAATTTTATAATTTAAACCTTCTTATTTAATACAATTCACCACGCTACCCCAAGGGCCACCGTTGATTGCATCAACACCGTGTTGTTTTAAAATTGTCGCAGCAGAACCACTTCTGGCACCACTCCTGCAACAAGTAATAACAGGTTTGTTTAAGTTTTTAATCTCGTCTAAACGACTTCCAATCGTATTCAAAGGGATATTCTTTGACCCCTGAACATGCCCTTCTTCAAATTCTTCAATAGTTCTTACATCAATCACTACTGCTCCATTTTGCAAATACTGCTCAATTGATGCAACACTTGTACTACCTCCAAACAAATTAAATATTCCCATGTGTTTTTCTTCTTTATTTATATTCTGCAAATTTCTTAAAAATCCTTGATTTCTGTGTAACGGGAGTTACAATAATTATACCACCTTTAACTTACGTGTCAAAAAGTCAAAAAATCAAAGCTTAAAAATATGTCTATCTTGTAAAAAGCATTTCTCGATATTTCACCAAAGGCCACAATTCATCATCAATCATTAACTCAAGCTTATCACAATGGTATCTGATTTCCTCAAAAAACGGTTTTACCTTATTACAATATAAAACTGCCTTTTTCTCTTCGTCATCCGTTTTATTGGCTTTTTTTCTTTCTTCTACCATGGCATTGGTCTTAGCGGTAATACCCGAAATGTGTTCTGATATCTTTTTGATCAAATCCATCTGTTCTTTGGCTACGGTTTCAAATTCTTTGCCAAACACTTCTTTAAGCCCTCTGACATTTCTAATCAACGTGTTTTGATAATTCACTGCTGTAGGGATGACATGGTTCATAGCGATATCACCTAATACCCTACCCTCAATTTGTACCCTTAAGGAATAAGCATCCAATTCGATTTCATAACGTGCCTTGATTTCAGTTTGATTCATAACATCCATCTCACAAAATAAGTCCATAGCTTTTTTACTCACTTTGGCCTTGATGGCTTCCGGGGTGGTTTTGTTATTGCTTAACCCTCTTTTGGCAGCTTCTTTCTCCCATTCCTTTCCGTAACCATTCCCTTCAAACAAGATATCTTTTGACTCTTTGATATACTCTCTTAGTACGTTAAAAATGGCTTCATCCTTTTTAAAGGCTTTATTATCGATCAAGGCATCAACTTCTTCTTTAAAATCTTTAAGTTGTTTTGCGACAATGGTATTTAATAAGGTCATTGAATTAGCGCAATTTGCCATTGAGCCAACAGCTCTGAATTCAAATTTATTCCCTGTAAAGGCAAAAGGAGAAGTTCTGTTTCTGTCTGTATTATCCAAAAGAATTTCCGGAATTTTTCCAATCACATTCAACTTCAGATCCGTTTTTTCTTCAGGAGAAAGTTTACCATCGGTAACATTTTCCAAATCACTTAAAACAGCGCTTAATTGTTCCCCAATAAACACAGACATGATCGCCGGAGGCGCTTCATTTGACCCTAACCTGTGATCATTACTGGCAGACGCAACCTCTGCCCTCATCAATTCTTCATACTTATAAATAGCCTTTATCGTATTGATAAAGAATGTCAGAAACTGTAAATTTCTCATCGGCGTTTTACCCGGACTCAGCAGGTTCACTCCATTATCTGAACCCAGCGACCAGTTATTATGTTTTCCAGACCCATTGATTCCTTTAAAAGGTTTTTCATGCAACAAAGCTTTTAAATGGTGCTTAGACGCGATTTTGCCAATAATATCCATCAACTCATAATTTATTTGAAGATCTCTTTCATTAATATCCATCAACAAGGCATTATGGTCTACAGCCAAATTTGCCTCTTCATGAATTGGTGCCAGCTCAAACTGATTTGGTGCTACTTCATTATGTCTTGTCTTTACAGGAATTCCAAGTTTGATACATTCCGTTTCGAGTTCTATCATAAAACTCATTACCCTTTGAGGAATGCTCCCAAAATAATGATCATCTAATTGCTGGCCTTTTGCAGAGGTCTGACCCAAGAGGGTTCTCCCTGTTAATACCAGATCAGGTCTTGACAAAACCAAAGCCTTGTCAATCAAAAAATACTCTTGCTCCCAGCCGAGAAAAGCATTCACCTTTGACACATTTTTGTCAAAGTATCTGGCAACAGCGGTAGCCTGTTTATCTATAGCATTAAGTGCCCTTAATAAAGGTGTTTTATTGTCTAGGGCTTCTCCGGTATAAGCAACAAAAATGGTTGGTATACATAATGTTGTGCCGTAAATAAAAGCTGGAGAGGTAGGATCCCATGCAGTATAACCCCTAGCCTCAAACGTATTTCTAATACCGCCACTAGGAAAACTTGAGGCATCAGGTTCTTGTTGAACCAATTCATTTCCACCAAACCTTTCTAAGGCCTTCCCATCTTGTCCAAGTTCGAAAAAGGCATCGTGCTTTTCAGCAGTTCCTCCGGTTAAAGGTTGAAACCAATGCGTATAGTGTGTCACACCATTAGACAAAGCCCAATTCTTCATAGAATTTGCTACCTGATCAGCAATCTTTCTATCGATATTTGAACCGTGCTTTACAGAATTCATTACACTTTCATACGCTTCTTTGGTAAGATACTGCTGCATGCTTTCTCCATTAAAAACATGACTGGCAAAGTATTCAGATCGGTTCTTTGATTCTACTATAGGAATAAGTCTTCTATTTAAAGTCTCCTGTAAAGCTCTTGATCTGAATGTCGACATACACTAATAATTAAATTTTAAAGGGGTAAAAATACTGAATTTTTAAATGAACCCCTCAAAAAATTGGGTATTCATAAAAATTATACTGATGAATACATATTTACCCCCAATATTTTTGATGTAGTACATTTATATTTATATTTGTCATCAAATTATTTAATCTAGAAATTTATGAGCAAAGCGAAATTAGAGTACATTTGGTTAGACGGACACCAACCTACTCAGGAGTTGAGAAGTAAGA
>CBDUAP010000278.1:0-2993 GCA_965365165.1 uncultured Flavobacteriaceae bacterium | reverse complement strand
CCCCGAACTACAAATTCACCGCCATAGGATGCAATCGTATCCGGTGTTAAAAGTGTATAGGATCTGTAAAGTTCCGGATCATGAATTTCGATTTCCACAATAACAAAGGCTGGCATATGCGTTGTATCTTTTAATTAATGAGTTGAAAATCTATGGTTGAAACAACTCTTATTATTTTTATTTCAGGCGTATTCTGGTCTCTGTCACTGATAGAGAATTGCCCTTGCCGGGCGACTCTTATCGGGCCCACCTTTGATTCAGAATCACGCGCAAACTTTTCAGCGACCTGTCTTGCATTTTTAGTAGCCTCTTCTATCATTGGGGGTTTGAGCTCGTTCAGACCGGTAAAGACATATTCAATAGGGCGCCATTCGTTTTTTGAACCCAAAACAATTCCTTTTGACATCAGGTTGAGGGATTCGCCAAGTGCTTTCTGCAATTTTTCAATGTCTCTGGTTCTTACCGTAAAGTCTGATTTTGCAATGTATCTGAAGCCTCCTGGTGTGGGGTTATTGCCGTATATATTGCTGTTTATATCAGTAATATTGACCATTCCTTTGGTCAGTTCTTCGTCAGTAAAACCCTGCTCAATAAAGAATTCATAAACTTGAAGGTTTTGCTTTTCAATGGTTTTTTTCAATATTTTCAAATCGTTTCCAGAAAGGATGGTATTGATTGGCCAGACAGCGAGATCTGCATGTACCTCTCTTTCAGATAAACCTTTGACCTGCACATAGCTGTCAAATTCCTTACCTGTTTTGTGCATATTTCCGATAAAATATCCTGCCAGGACGATCGCAGCAGCGATCAGAAGGGCCGGAAAAAACAAGTTATTCTTCATGTCTCTGATTTTGATTGAACTATGAATTCCAGTTGTGGACTAAAACTAAATTAATTATTTTTATTCAAAACCCGTTTGATTTCATTTAATAATAAGGGAAATGCAGGTCCGGTCATCCCGTGCCCGTAGCCATCCAGTTCCATGATACGCGTGTCTTGATGACCCGAAACCTTCATCATTCGCATCATATAAGCATTTTCCTCATAGCGACCCAGCATTTCGAGTTCTCTGTCGCCTGTGATCAAAAGCAGGGGAGGTGCATCAGGTCGCACGTGAAACAGGGGTGCCAGTTCATCAATCAGAGGTTGTGTTCCTTTGATCCCTCTTTCCTTCCTAACTGTAAAATGGGTAATGGTATGTCCACTGAAAGGTATCAAACCTGCGATCCTGTTGGCGTCGATCTGATGCTGGAGCAGGTATTTTTTATCGAGGCCCACCATACTGGCCAAATAGCCTCCTGCCGAATGCCCCGAAACAAAGATCGCATCAGGGTTACCCCCATAAGTCGCTATGTTCTTAAAAACCCATGCTACTGCGGCAGCTGCGTCTTCAATATATACAGGTGCCTTTATATTGGGATACAACCTGTAATTTACGCCAACTATGGCTACTCCCTTTTCTTTTAAGGCCGCGGGAATTTGCTTTTCTCCCCCGGTAAGCCCACCCCCGTGAAACCATACGATTGTGGCAAAGTCATCTATGCCTTTGGGATAGTAGAGGTCTAATACGCAACGTTCCTTAATGTATTCGTTGGTTTTGCTTGTTAATTCATCATAGTAGCCAATATTTTCATTGAGAATATAATTTTCATCCTGAGCATTTAATAAAAAGCTCTGGCAAAGCAAAACGGATAAGATCAAAATTTTTTTCATAAGTGGGCCTATTTATTTCAAAAGTTTAAATATAACAGTATTTAGAGCTATTAAGGGTTTATGATCAGATTTAATTTTGATTTTACTTCAGGCCATTCTTCTTTTAGAACAGCATAAAATATGGTATCCCTTCTCCTGTTTCCAATCATCAAAGTATGGCTCCTTAGAATTCCCTCTTCAGTGATTCCCATTTTTGAGAGTGCTTTTCTTGCAGCCATATGAAGGACATCTGTTTTGAATTCCACTCTTTCAAAGCCGCATTTTTCGAAACAGTATTGCAGGAGCAAATATTTTGAGCTTTCATTATAACCCTTTCCCTGATAAGGCTTTGAAATCCAAGTCCAGCCTATTTCAATCCTTTTGTCTTTTGCAGAGATGTTGCCAAGACTCGTCGAACCGATTAGTCCGGAGGTTTTTTGATCTATAATGGCAAAGGCCAGCCTTTTTTTGTCGTGAATATCTGACACGGCCCTTTTAAGCCAAATCTTAAGTTCCCCGGGTTTTGACAAGTCGCTGGTAAAGTAGGTCCACATGCCCGGATCCCTTGTGAGTTTTCCCAGGGAATTGAAATCATCAAGAGTCAAAGGACGCAGAAGCAGGTTTTTGGATTGCAGCGTTGTATTAAAATCAATCATTTATCAATTGAATTTAAAGGATTTTTGATCCCGTTGACGGTTTTTAATTTAATTTTCAAGAGTGTTCGCTTCATACGAAGGAGCAGTAATTCATAAAACGTTTTATTTCATTGGGCGTGCTATTTTTTTTCCAGGGGTTTCTTATTCAGTTTCATATTGAAATAGGTATAGATTCCGGACCACATATAAGCGCGCTGATCATTTGTTGAAGATGCTCCGTGACCTCCTTCAATAGTTTCGTGATAAAGAAACGGATGTCCCATATCAGCCATTTTTGCAGCCATTTTACGGGCGTGTCCCGGGTGTACCCGGTCATCTTTTGTAGAGGTTACGAAAAACACTTCCGGATATTTCTGGTCCTTGTTGACATTGTGGTAAGGGGAATACTTTTGAAGGTAGGCCCATTCTTCGGGAATATCAGGATTGCCGTACTCTCCCATCCAGCTCGCGCCTGCAAGAAGTTTTGAATAGCGCTTCATGTCGAGTAAAGGAGCCCCTACGACAACGGCACTGTAGAGATCAGGTCTTTGGGTGAAGGCGACCGATGTCAGCAAACCGCCATTTGAAGCACCCTTGATTGCAAGTTTGATTGGAGCGGTTATTTTTCTTTTAATCAGATCCTCGGCGACCGCGTGAAGATCATCA
>CBDUAP010000277.1:0-3009 GCA_965365165.1 uncultured Flavobacteriaceae bacterium | reverse complement strand
AAAATCTCAGGGAACCACATTCCATTTTTTTTTACAAAAGTAGCCCTTTTTTACGCAACCAATTCATATTTAGGCATCATTAAAAGTACCAATAAAAGTTATTTTTAAGAAAAAATGGTTGTGAAAAGGATATTTTTTGTAATTTTTACCGCTATTTTCATAGTTTCATGTTCAGATGATGACAGTTCAAGTTTTCACTATGAATTGTTGCCCATTGAAGATGTTGTGGTACCGGAAGAATTTGAATACGGCAAAATTTATGATTTGACCGTCAAGTATATTGTTCCTGATGACTGTTATGTCAACGATGATGTCTTATATGAATACGATGACGATGCCAGGAATGTTGCGGTTATTTCACTTGTCATTGAAGACATTGAATGTGAACCGCTGGAACTGGAACAAGAATTGACCTTTAAGGTACAGGCCTTGCAAACAAGTCCTTACACCTTCAGATTCTGGCAGGGAGACGATGAAAATGGAGAACCACTGTATCATGTTGTGGTGGTGCCCGTAATAAATTTAACCGATCAAAATACCAATGAGTTTAAAACAACTCATACAAAAATGTAAAAGTGGAGACATTGCCTCCCAGTCTGAGATTTACCATCTTTTTGCGGGTAAGCTTTTTGCCATATGCCTTAAATATTCGAAAACGCAACAGGAAGCGGAAGATAATCTGCAGGAAGCATTTATCACAATTTTTAAAAAAATCGATCAGTTTAAAAATAAAGGTTCCTTTGAGGGATGGATGAAAAGGATTGTGATCAATACAGCACTGCAGACCTACAGGCAAAAAAAGGTTTTAAACCTGGTTGAGGAAAATTATCCTGATGAGGTTGAGGTGGATATAGATGAAAATTATATTTCCCTTGATTATTTGTTAAAAATAATACAGGAATTGCCTGAAAGATATAGAATGGTTTTTAATCTTTATGTACTTGACGGTTATTCCCATAAAGAAATAGCGAATTTATTGCACGTGGCTGAAGGAACATCAAAATCAAACTTATCACGAGCAAGGTTGATTTTAAAAGAGAAAATCGAATTAAGTCAGCAACAAAAAAATGCCGGTCTGTTTTAAAAGATTGCGTTATAAATGTTAGAGAGAAAGAACATAGACAGAGTATTCCAGGAAAACCTCAAAGATTTAGAGGTTCATCCAAGCAGGCGCGTCTGGAATAATATTGAAGGTCAGCTGACTCAAAAGACAGTCAGGGAACCGGTTGCTTTATGGAAAAAACTGGGCGGAATTGCAATGATGCTGGTAGCTGTGATTTCTGTCGGTTTATTTTATTTCAATACCAATCAGGCTGAGCCCATCATTAACAACAACCCTGAGGTAACCGAATCAGGAACAAATTCGATCAACAACCCTACAGAAGCACCCATTTCACCGGTGTTGACCAACACAACCAATAGTACTGAACTGGCAGACAACAGGAAAGCGACCAAATCAAAAAGGAGCGTTCAGCAGGCTATTTTCGTTAAGGAACCCAACAACAACGTTATTGTTACAACCAATAATATTTCTACGGTCTATTCGACCATTGAGGACAAATATGTAATTGATAAGAATGAATTTATACAGGAACTGAACGAAACTGAGTCTATTACAGCTCGAATGGAGAAGCTGCCAGTGATCACTAAAAAAGAGAAGGAAATGGATAAGAAATGGTCAATCGGCCCTACAGTTGCACCAGTTTTTTACAATTCGCTTCAGGACGGGTCCCCATTGAACAATTCTCTTGCTGAAAACTCCAAAACATCAGATAATACTCTTTCGATTGGGGTTAAAGTCAATTATCAGCTCAACAAAAAGTTTTTTATCCAATCAGGGTTGAACAAAGTTGAACTCGCTTACAATACCCAGGACGTCAATGCCCAGATTTCTTCTTCAAAAAATGTTCCTGGCAACATCAACACCAATAAAGCAGGTGTGATTCTGACACCTGTCAGGGGAGGACAAAGTGCGGCCAACGGAGAATTCAGCAAATCCGGTGTCAGCGGTGAGCTCAATCAGTCAATAGAATATTATGAACTGCCCATAGAAATGAAGTACAATCTGTATGATAAAAAGATAGGCCTGAATTTGGTTGGTGGATTCAGTACCCTTTTCCTTTCCAATAATTCAGTTTCGATGATTACGGCAAACAACGTCACTGACCTGGGCGATGCCAACAATTTAAATGACTTCAATTTTAGTGGTAACCTTGGGGTTGATTTTGATTACAAGATCAGCAAGAGTTGGTATCTGAATGTAGCCCCGATGTTCAAATATCAATTTAATACCTATTCCGGCAATTCCGGAAACTTCAAACCTTACTATTTTGGATTGTATTCCGGTTTGAACTACAAATTCTAGGACCCTTTCAATATTTTATTTAAAAACAGCCATTGGCTGATTGTCATTTTCATATTTTTTGAGACCGAAACGTCAAATTTTTTTTCATCATATCAATTTCATGTCATAAATCCTATTAATTTTACATTTCAATATCCAAAACGGGTATTGTTCTAAATGAAAATTATAAACATATACTAAAATGGGATTAGTCGCAACTGATTACGGAATTAAAGAAGCCTTGGATTTATTAGGAGTGAAACAGGTTAATGAAGGAACCTCTACGGGTGTTGATTGCTTCTCCAACGGTGACCTGCTTGAATCATACTCACCTGTTGACGGGAAATTAATTGCCAGTGTAAATACGACTTCAAAAGAAGATTATGAAAAAGTAATGCAGACCGCTCAAAATGCTTTTGTCCAATGGAGGATGGTCCCTGCACCACAGCGAGGGGAAATTGTAAGGCAGTTCGGACAAAGACTCAGGGAATTAAAAGAGCCTTTGGGAAAACTGGTCTCCTATGAGATGGGTAAAAGCTTGCAGGAAGGACTTGGTGAAGTTCAGGAAATGATCGACATCTGTGATTTTGCAGTCGGATTGTCGCGCCAGTTGCATGGGCTCACCATGCACAGTGAACGTCCAGGGCACAGGATGTATGAACAGT
>CBDUAP010000276.1:0-3032 GCA_965365165.1 uncultured Flavobacteriaceae bacterium | reverse complement strand
TCGATACCACGCTTTTCCTATAGCCGAGAGGCTCGAGCGTAACATCTATTTTTCCGTCCTCGCGCACCTGTTTTACAAAACCTTTGGTCTTTTGCCCGGGGTATACCTTCTTATGCAGATCTGATGTGAAGATCAGGCCTTTAAACAAATTATTGACGATAACATTCATCCCGAGTTCAGATTCTCTGTAAAGCAACAGATCGACTTCATCTCCTCTTTTGACGTCTATCTCATCAAAAAACACAAATTCATCCACCCTTTGTGAGCCTATGAAATCTCCTGTTTCTTCATCCTCAAAGACAAATATCAGGTAACTGTTTCCGGCAGACATTTCATTGATCTGTTCGTCAAAAGGAACCAGGAGTTCTTTTTCCAGGCCCCAGTCTACATAGGCGCCTTTTTCATCAACATGTTTAACCTTTAAAAATCCAAATTCTTCGAGCTGTACATAAGGCCTTTTTTCAGTAACCATGAGAGGGCCGTCTTTATAAATAAAAACCTCTATCTCATCACCCGCCACATAAGGCCCACCCGACTTTTCAGAAGGCAAAAAGATATCTTCCCCCTTGTCATCGATCAGCTGATATCCACGTTCGTCCACTTTGGCTATTTTAAGCCTGTTCATTTTACCGTTTTCCATAAGAAATGCAAATGTATTCCTTTTTTTAATAGGGCCTCTTTTCTTTTGAACTATGTTGATCAAGTTATAATCAATATATTTACTTTCAAATTTAAGTCTATTAACACTTCATGAATTCAAATTCTTCCACCTTATTTTTATGCTTGTTATTTGTCCTGAAGTTTCAGGCCCAAGCCGTCAATAACTTTGAAATCTCATTTGAGAATGCTGTTCATCACGAGGCTGAGGTTACTGCTGTCTTTCATGATCTGGATGACAAAACATTATCTGTCAGGATGAGCCGTACTTCGCCGGGGCGTTATGCGATTCACGAATTCGCTAAGAACGTTTATGGGCTGAGGGCCCAGGACGGTCAGGGTAAAAATCTCAGTATAATCCGTAAAGACCCCTATCAATGGGATATAGAAGGCCATGACGGAACCGTAAAAATCACCTACACTTTATTTGCCAACAGAGCAGACGGGACCTACTCTCAAATAGATGAAACCCATGCACATTTGAACATGCCGGCTACTTTTATTTATGCACCGGACTATGCCAACAGGCCCATTCAGATTAAATTTCACCCCAGAGAAGATCTAAAATGGAAAATTGCGACACAATTAAAACACCTGAAAGGAAACCTCTATTATGCAAATGACCTGGATTATTTTATGGACAGTCCCGCGGAGATCAGTGATCATCAAGTAAAAAGTTATGAGATAAAATCAAAGGATAAAAATTATACCATCTATTTTGCACTGCATCAGGCTGACAACCATGAGGAGTTTGACCTTTATTTTGAAAAGGTGAAGAAAATTATTGAACAGGAGGTTGCTGTTTTCGGAACCCTGCCCGATTTTGATTTTGGCGCTTACCACTTTCTGGCCTGTTATATCTCCAATGCCAGTGGCGATGGCATGGAACACAGAAATTCAACTATTTTAACAAGCACAAGACCCCTTGCACAAGGCGGTTCTGAAAATAATATTGGTACCGTTGCCCATGAATTCTTTCATGCCTGGAACGTAGAAAGGATCAGACCAAAATCACTGGAACCTTTTGATTATGCTGATGCAAACCTCTCGGGTGAACTGTGGTTTGCCGAAGGGTTTACCAGTTATTACACCTATCTCATATTGTGCAGAGCAGGTATCATTTCAAAAGAACAATATGCTGAAAGCCTCAGCGGGGTTCTCAACTATGTCTGGAATTCTTCTGCAAGAGATTATTTTAATGTGGTAGAAATGAGTTACCAGGCAACTTTTGTTGATGCGGCAACTTCAATTGACCCGGTGAACCGAGAAAACACTTTTATCTCTTATTACTCCTATGGTAGTGCCCTCGGCCTGGCCCTCGACCTGTCTCTAAGAAACCTGGACGATTCGAAGAACCTTGATGATTTTATGAGACTCGTCTGGGAGACTTATGGCAAAGAAGAAATTCCCTATACCCTGAATGACCTTGAAACCTTATTAGGTTCTTTTGTGGATCCTTCATTCAGTAAAGATTTCTTTAATAAGTACATATACCAAAGCAACATGCCCGACTACAAGGCACTGCTGTCTTCTGTAGGCATTGGTTTTACACAAAGCAAAACAGATCAGGCGCATATGGGAGCCTGGATCACAAATCATGACAACAAATGGCTCGTCGATTCAAATCCGGATAAAAAAGGTGCCCTGTACAATGCCGGTATTGTTAAAGGAGATCGTATCATTTCTATTGACGGTAAGTTGACCAATAACAAATTAAAGCCAGAGACTTTTTTAAAATCCTATCACCCTGGAGATACTGTTAAGTTAGTGTACAATCGTTTCGGAGAAACCCGGGAAACCTCGATGACTTTTGTCTCTGATCGTGCCTATGAAACCTTTTTGGAAGACTCTCCTGATCTGAAAACAAAAAAAAGACAGCATAATTGGTTGAATGAAAAGGGCAGGTAGATTATTATCTGTATTTGAAAAGATGATTACAATTAAAATATTGAAATGACCGAAAAAGACAAGATGCTTTCAGGGCAAATGTACAATCCAAACGATCCTGTTCTGACAGCCGAAAGAAACACAGCCAGAATACTCTTTCAGGAAATCAATATCCTGGACGAGACAAAGAAAAAAGAGCGTAATCAACTCTTGCGCCAGCTGCTGCCAAATGCAGGTAAGGGCCTTTGGGTTGAGCCTCCTTTTTATTGTGACTACGGGTATAATATACATACAGGAAAAAGTGTGTTTTTCAATTTTAACTGTATCATCCTGGACGTTATGAAGGTCGACATCGGAAACCACGTGCTCATTGGCCCGAATGTACAGATCTATACCGCAACCCATCCTCTTGATGCCAAAACAAGAAATTCATGGCTGGAATTCGCCAAACCGGTGAGCATTGGCAATAATGTCTGGATCGGAGGGGG
>CBDUAP010000275.1:0-3041 GCA_965365165.1 uncultured Flavobacteriaceae bacterium | reverse complement strand
GATGCCATCTTCTTCAATGAAACAGCTGTTCTAGATAAAAAATACAACTTTATTGTATGTTGCGAGGTAATGGAACATTTTTATCATCCCCGCCTGGAATTCGAACGTCTTTTTGAATTGCTGTTGCCTGGAGGAAAACTCATATGCAAAACGCACATTTATGAAAAAGGTATGAATTTTGATGCCTGGTACTATAAGAATGATCCGTCACATGTATTCATCTATCAAAAAGAAACCATCGGATGGATCAAAGATCATTTTAAGTGCAGTGGCCTGGAAATAAACAAAAGACTGATCACCTTTTCAAAATGAATTGAGACCAGAAAAAAATGGTAAGAAAAAAATCTTAAATCCTGAAAAAGATGAAAAATATAATGTTGCTACTGATGCTTTCCTGTTTTATAATTCCCTTTGCCCAAGGACAGACCAAAAAAGAAAAGAAAGCGCAAAAGGAAAAGATCAATGCAGAAAATTTTGAAGAAATGAAGAGCCTGATAGGCAAAAAAACATTTGAATTCAGAGGTGATTGGGCCTACACCATCTCAGGCCAAAGAATCAATATCATCAACAGCGCCAATTTACTGCAAATAAAAAATGACAGTGCCGACATCTACCTGGCCTATTTTGGAACCTTGCAACCCGGAAGTGCGGCAATGAACAGAAGTGGCACCATAAGTTTTGAAGGTCTTGTAAAAAATTATAAAACAAGCATTAATGAAAAAAAGCAAAGCATCAGTGTTTCATTCGAAACGACGGGAAAACAAGATCCGTTCCAGTTCAGCATGACGATTTACGGCAACGGAAACACCATCGTGAATGTGAACAGTATCGTGCGAACCGCAATCAAATATCAGGGTCATACCAGAACTTTACAATCGGAAAACTGAAAGCACTCTAATTCAACGCATTCCAACCCTGAGCCGTTACTGCGACTTTTTGGCCACCACGCGTAACCAATTCCACCACTCCTTCATCCTGGGTCATATGACCTATGACACTAAAGTTAGGGTTGCCTTTAATTTTTGGATAATCCTCTTGTTTCACTGTAAATAACAGTTCATAATCCTCACCTCCGCTCAAAGCGATAGTCGTACTGTCTAAATTAAACTCCTCGCAAGTAGAGATCACCTGCTGATCAAGCGGGATTTTATCTTCATACAACTGACAGCCTGTTTTGGATTGTTTACACAGGTGCAATACTTCAGAAGAAAGTCCGTCAGAAATATCGATCATGGAAGTAGGCCTGACTTCAAGATCATCAAATAGTTTAACCACGTCTTTTCTGGCCTCAGGTTTTAACTGCCTTTCGACCAGGTAAGTATAATTATCGAGTTCATGGGTAGCATTGGGGTTTACCTGAAAAACCTGCTTCTCCCTTTCAAGCACCTGCAAACCCAAATAGGCTGCTCCAAGATCACCGGTTACCACCAAAAGGTCATTGGCCCCGGCCCCGCTCCTGTAAACACATTTTTCAGGATGCACTTCACCGATGGCCGTTATACTGATCAATAAACCCTTCGTAGACGAAGAGGTGTCGCCACCAACCAGATCAACATGATATGTATTACAGGCCAAATGGATGCCTTCATAAAGTTCCTCCAGGGCCTCCAGGGGGAAACGGTTAGATACAGCTATGGAAACCGTGATCTGTTTGGCCGTGCCGTTCATGGCATAGATATCAGAAAGATTCACCATAACCGCTTTATAGCCCAGGTGTTTCAAAGGGACATAACTCAGGTCAAAATGAACGCCTTCTACCAAAAAATCTGTCGTCACCAGTGTTTGAAGTCCTGAAGTGTCAATTACGGCACAATCATCTCCTACCCCTTTCAAGGTACTTTTGTGATGCTTTACGGAATGCTTTGTAAGGTGGTCTATTAACCTGAACTCTCCCAGTTCAGACAGGGGTGTTCTCGATTGATTCTTATTTTCTAACATGCGGCAAAGATAGGTCTTCTCATTAATAATTCCATATATGCCAACCAAATTAAGGGCTTTCAATTAAAGTATGTACCCCTCTCTAAAATACCCCCGAAAAGATATGGTACAAAAGTTAAAATAAATTCCCTATTTTTATCCATAAGCCTCATTCAACTATACAGATTAACCCCTTTAACCCCATGAAGAAAATGTCGCTCTCATCTAAAGTTCTTCTGGGTGTTTTTGGTGGCATTGCAACCGGATTGTTTTTTGGAGAAGAAGTTGCTTGGCTCAGCATCGCAGGAGATGTATTTATTGGTTTGCTTCAAATGACTGTGCTTCCTTATATCATGTTTTCACTCATCGTGAACATCGGAAGGCTATCCATGGATACAGGGAAAAAAATTATTCGATACGGGCTCATATTTCTGTTTCTTCTGTTAAGTATAGGGCTACTTTATTTGATTATTTTACCCCTGAGCTTTCCTTTATGGTCAAGTGGCAATTTCTACAGTGCTGATTTTATACAGCCCTCAGTCCCCTTTGATTTCGTCAAACTTTATATTCCGGCCAATCCCTTTGAGTCAATGAGCGACAATGTGGTTCCGGCAGTCGTTCTTTTCAGTATTTTTATTGGTTTGGGCGTCATGAAGTTACCAAATAAGGAATCCCTGCTAAAACCATTGGATGTGCTTACTGACGGGCTCAACCAGGTGAACAAAATGATCATTAAAATTACACCTTTGGGTGTTTTTAGTATCGCTGCCGGTGTTGTGAGTACCTTAAGCTGGTCTGATCTCAGCCGTTTACAGGGCTACCTTTATGTTTATTTGCTCGCCGTGATTCTGATCACCTTTATCGTGCTGCCCTATCTGATCTCCATTTTTACACCCTATTCATCAAAAACGATTTTCAGAATTACCCGCTCAACCCTGATCACCATTTTTGCGACAGGTAAAATCATTGTTGTTTATCCGCAGCTCATCGAAAACATCAAAGAAATCATCCAATCTGATGATCATGCAACAGAAGAGGGCAAGGACCGGGTTGATATTATCATGCCACTGGCCTATCCTTTTCCCAACCTCGGCACCTTCATGATATTCGTCTTTGTGCCCTTT
>CBDUAP010000274.1:0-3044 GCA_965365165.1 uncultured Flavobacteriaceae bacterium | reverse complement strand
AGGATCTGCCCTACCCCGTCATCAACAGACTGAATAGTGGCCAGATAATCCTGCATATATCTATTATATTTCCAAAGGGCGAGGGCTTTCCCATCGAGACCGGACACTTCAAAATCTTGGATAATGGGGTCATAATGGGCATCCCAGGCCGCTCTTTGATTGGTATCCATTCGCTGGTACATGCTCTCAAAAGCCCCTCGAAGGCGAGTTTGGAACTTTCCACCTTTATCAAGCATTTTTAAGTCATAAACCACATCCATATCCTTATAAACCCCCATTTCATGTTGGGAAGCCGCAATCCTTCCTTTGTAATCATCAAAAAAGTTGGATGGTGGCGCAAAATTTTTACCCTGAAACAAATCGAGGTATTTCTCCTCGGGCATCCAGGTCCTGTGGGGCGCTTTCTGATGGTACAAGAGCAAAAAAGGCTTGTCTTTGGTTCGTTTATTTTTTAACCAATCTAAGGCAATATCTGTGGTAATAGAAGTCACGTAACCCTTTATGCGCTTCTTTATACCGTTTTCAATAAAATCTGGGTTGTAATATTGCCCCTGGCCGGGCAAGACATTTGAATAATCAAAACCCTGGGGCAAACCATTCAAGTGTATCTTACCCACCAGGGCAGTTTCATAACCGGCATTTTGAAGGGCCTTGGCAAAATTATCCTGGTCCCAGTCAAATGGCAAAATATTATCTACCTTTCCGTTGATATGGCTGTGCTTGCCGGTCAGCATCACCGCACGGCTTGGTGCACAAATGGAATTGCTTACAAAGGCCCTGTTAAAAATAGCTCCTTCATTAGCCAGTCGGTCTATATGGGGTGTTTTATTCAATCCGTTCCCGTAAGCACTCACCGCCTGATAAGCATGATCATCACTCATGATAAATATAATATTGGGTTGGTTTTCTTCCAGGGTACCTAAGCCACCTTTCATGCTTTTATCCACCAGTTGATTACAACCAGCAGACAAACAGAGTCCGAAAGTTATCAGTGTAATTTTAAAGAAAGGAAAAACTGCTTTGCATTGATTCATTAATGATTTTTTCATGACAATTTTATATTATGGATTTTTACCTGCATACTCAATTCCCAGGTCATTGCTTCTGACGGTTTTCAATTTTTCCTTTAATTGCTGTTTAAAAAATGAAACAACTTTAACATGTGATGCAGACCCTGCCAGATTATTGAATTGCTGTGGATCATTAAGCATGTCATACAACTCAGCCCCTTCAGAAGCGTCTTCGTTGTATTGAATAAAGGCCCATTGTTCATTCCTTAGCAAAAAAGACCTGCCGCCCTGGCTTACCGAAAAAGCCATGTCGCGCACCTGATAAGTATTATCATCAAGGGTTTTCTTCAAATTCTTTCCCTGCAAGTGCTTTGAGTATTTTAAACCTGCGATCGAAGCCACGGTAGGATAAAGATCAATCAACTCAACAAATGAATTACACACTGTCGGCTTTTTGCCCGGTACTTTGATAATCATGGGGACCTTCACTGATTCTTCGTGGAGACTGACTTTCATCCAGAAGTCATGTTCTCCCAGATGAAATCCATGATCAGAAGTAAAGACCACGATGGTGTTGTCTTCCAGGCCCTCGTCTTCAAGAGCCTTTAAAATTTTACCAACCTGAGCATCCATGAAGGCTACCGAGGCATAATAGGCAGCAACTGCCTTTTTCTGCTGTTCCAATGACATTTCACCATTCAAACTCGTAACGTAGTTGATCCCTCTTTTCGGAATGTCATTCCAATCTCCTTTCCGTTTTTCAGGCATGATGATCTTTTGATGAGGATAAGGTTCAAAATATTTTTTTGGCGCCACAAAGGGCACGTGGGGGCGCACCAAACCAACCGCGAGAAAGAAAGGCTCATTCTTATGCTTTTTAATCAGTTCAATAGCCTTATGGGCTGTACGGCCGTCTGAATGGACCAGATCATTTCCGTCTGCCTTGACAATGGTCATTACGTTTCCTCCCTTTCTTTCAATCTTTCCATCGGGGTTTCCCTGAACCAGTTCGGCCTCACCGGCGGCCTTCCATTCAGGTCCGGCGCTGTTGAATCTTTCTGTCCAGGAAGCTGCATCATCCTGCCCGTCTGAGCCTGTTTCGATATCTATGGGAACACCCATATGAAAGATCTTACTTACCCGTGCCGTATAGTATCCATTGTCCTTGAACAATTGTGCCCAGGTTTTTCTATGGGGCCCAATGTTTTTCCTACCACTAACATAGCCATATGTTTCTGTTGCAGTCGGGTAATATCCTGACATGAAGGAGGCTCTTGAAGGACCGCACACCGGATACTGAGTGTAAGCCCTGGTATACCTGACCCCCTGAGAAGCCAAACGGTCTATATGAGGCGTTTTACTCGGACCGTCTTCATTATAAGAGGATACAGCAGTAACCGTAAGGTCATCAGAAATGATAAAAACCACATTGGGCTTGTCTAATTGCTGAGCAAACAGCTGGCTGGCCCATAATAAAAGAAGTAGGAATCTTGGTAATTTCATTCCCCTAAACTAAATAAAAAAAATAATTTTCGATGACATTAAGTTCTTATTTTCATATCTTTTTAGGCACCAAAAGAATTGGTAGTTGATTCTTAAATGAAAATAAATATGAATTTTAACGTTGCGTAAAAAAAGGTAAATTTTTATTCAAATATCAATTTCAAAGAACAGATTTATTATGATGAAACCTATTGTACTGAGTATCTTATTTGTTATCAGTTACTGGATTTGCCCGGGTCAAAATATTAAAAAACCTAACGTGATCGTCATTTACACTGATGACCAGGGCGCTGTTGACCTTGGCAGCTATGGAGCCACTGACCTCCATACACCCAATCTTGACAGGCTGGCTGCTGAAGGTACACGCTTTACACAAGCCTATGTGGCCGCCCCGGTCTGTGCGCCGTCAAGAGCTGCTTTGCTTACTGGGAGGTATCCCCAAAATGCAGGGGTCACAGGAAATACTTCACCCAACCCAGGGTCACATGGCATGCCGGAAGAACAGTACACCCTGGCTGAACTTTTCAAAGA
>CBDUAP010000273.1:0-3051 GCA_965365165.1 uncultured Flavobacteriaceae bacterium | reverse complement strand
GAAAGGGAACGTCTATGTCGTAGTTGAAGCGGTTTATTCCATGGATGGAGATCTCGCTCCACTGGTTCAACTTACGCAATTTGCCATCTCTAATGGCATCAGGCTCATTGTGGATGAGGCACATTCAACAGGAGTCCTTGGTGAAAAGGGTAAAGGATTGACAACAAGTCTGGGCCTGGAGCAAAAGGTTTTTGCCAGGATCCATACCTTTGGTAAATCATTGGGATGTCATGGTGCTGCAGTATTGGGCAGCCGGGATCTCCGGCAATACCTGGTCAATTTTGCAAGGTCGTTCATATATACCACAGCATTGCCCCTGCACAGTATTTTAACGATCAAGCATGCCTTGCTGCATTTGGAGCAAACCAGTGCCATTGAGCAGCTGCGATTGAATATTGCTGAATTTAAAAGGGTGGTTCATTCCTTAGGCATGGACCATATGTTTTTGGAGAGCAGCAGCCCGGTTCAAAGTTGCTTATTGTCGCCTGCAAAAAGAGTAAAGGACATTTCGCAAAAGCTGGCAGACCGCAATTTTGATGCAAGACCCATTCTGGCACCAACGGTTAAAAAGGGCCGGGAGCGGATAAGATTTTGTCTTCACAGCTATAATACTTTCCAGGAGATTCAAGATGTTCTTTTTTTATTGAGTACTTTTGCCTAGAATTTTCTTTAGTTTTTATGCATAAATATTTTATCACAGGAATAGGCACAGATGTAGGTAAAACAGTGGTGTCCGCAATTGTAACGGAAGCCCTGGAGGCAGACTACTGGAAGCCAGTTCAAGCCGGAGAATTAGATCATACCGACGCTGATCACGTCAAGGGTTGGATCTCCAATAAGGTAAGCAGGATTCATCCTTGCAGTTATGCTTTAAAGACTCCTATGAGCCCACATGCCGCTGCTTCTTTAGAGGGGATAGAAATAGACCCGCAGAAGATCATTGCTCCTCAGACAAAGAATGATCTGGTAATTGAAGGTGCTGGAGGATTGCTTGTTCCGATTAATGACATGGGCACCATGCTCGACCTGGTGCACAAGGATTACAGGGTCATTGTTGTTTCACGACACTATCTGGGAAGCATCAACCACACGCTTCTCACCCTGAATGAGCTTCGTCGCAACGGGATTGAAGTGGCCGGTGTAATTTTTAACGGGGATGAACATATCCCAACCGAATCCATCATAGAAAAGCAGGCTCGGGTCAATGTGATTGGAAGAATAGATCATGAACCTTTGATCGATAAAGCTGTGATCAGAAAATATGCATCACAATTTAAACCTCAAATCGAATTGTTGTCATGAGTCTTGCAGACAGAGATAAAAAACATTTATGGCACCCCTTAACACAGCATAAAACGCATCCCGAACACCTGCCGATGGTCAGGGCTAAAGGTTCTTTGTTGTTTGATGAGCATGACAAGTCATATATTGACGGAATTGCTTCGTGGTACACCTGCATGTACGGACACAGTAATCCTGAGATCACCGAAAAGGTCAAAGCACAGTTAGATGTGCTTGACCAGGTTGTCTTTAGCGGTTTTACCCATCCGCCAGCTATTGAATTATCGGAAAAACTGATCGGGATTCTGCCCGGGTCAATGGAAAAAATTTTCTTTTCCGACAATGGTTCCACGGCCGTGGATGTTGCCATCAAAATGTCACTTCAGTATTTTTACAATAAAAATGAAAAAAGAAACCGGATCATAGCATTTGAAAATGCCTTTCACGGAGACACTTTCGGTGCCATGTCTGTTTCCGGACTGTCTGTTTACAACGGACCCTTTGAGGAACATTTATTGAGTGTAGAGAGGATAGAGGTACCTGAAGCCGGTAATATAGAATCGGTTAAAGCCCGTTTTCTGTCCTTGCTGAATTCAGGCACTATCGCGGCTTTTATTTATGAGCCCTTGGTGCAGGGCGCAGCTGCGATGCATATGTTTGACTCTGAATATCTCGAAGAATTATTAATCATGGCCAAAGGTCATGGGGTTTTGACCATTGCGGATGAAGTCATGACAGGTTTTGGTAAAACGGGAAAGGCATTTGCTTCTGAATACATGAGCTGCCAGCCGGATATCATTTGTTTGTCGAAGTCGCTTACGGCAGGTATAGCACCAATGGCTTTGACTTGTTGTAACGGGACTGTTTTTGAAGGCTTCTTAGATGAGCAGATCGTCAAGGGTTTTTTTCACGGGCATACCTATTCTGCTAATCCTCTTGCCTGTACCGCGGCGATTGCGGGAATAGACTTGCTGCAGACAAAGGAGATTCAGGACGGAATTTCACGCATCAACAGGCGTCATTTGGAATTTGAAGCACATATTGAGGACCATCCAAAGGTGAATTCGACCAGGGTATTAGGTGTGATCTTTGCCCTTGACCTTAAGACAGATATGGATCGCTATGGCACATTACGGGATAAACTGTATCAGTTTTTTATGGAAAACGGCGTGTTCTTAAGGCCTTTGGGAAATACTATTTATATCCTTCCTCCTTTTGTTATTTCAGATGCGGAACTGAATAAGATCTATGAAGTAATTGAGCGAAGCCTGGAATTAGTATGATATGAAAGAAAAAATTTCTATTGTGGCCATGTCCTCGATCTCTGCACTGGGGAATGAAAAAGGAGAGATCTGGCAGAATTATCAAAAAAAATGTTCGCTGATCAAAGAGGAATCCTTTGGAAAATTCAATGCGCTTGTAAGCAGAATCAAAAGCGATCATCGTGTCGTTGTAGATCAATTGCGAAAAGTCAAAAACTACAAGGAACTTGACCCCTCGGTTTTGATGGCTATATTCACTGCCAGAAAAGCGTTTGAACAAACAGGCTGGAGCCATCGGGAATTTGGAATAAATATTGGATCTTCGAGGGGGGCGACCACTTTATTTGAGAAGTACCATAAAGAATTTCTTGATAATGACAAAGGCCAGGTGAGCACACTGAGTTCGCCCACCACAACTTTAGGAAATTTATCCTCATGGGTAGGTCATGACCTTCAGGCAAAAGGACCGGTAATAAGTCATTCTATTGCCTGTTCAACAGCCTTACAC
>CBDUAP010000272.1:0-3102 GCA_965365165.1 uncultured Flavobacteriaceae bacterium | reverse complement strand
ACAGCTGAGATAAAGACTAATATTTTGTACCGAGAGGCTTTAAGCGCTTTACCCAGATTTTCTGTGGCCCCCACAAACCTGACGAGCTTTAGTATTCTAAAGATTCGAAGCAACCTGAGAGCACGAAGCGCCACAAGTGCGTGTGCACCACCAATAAATAAGGATAAATATTTTGGAATCGTTGACAGAAAATCAATGATTCCATAAAAACTGAAAATGTAGGACTTGGGTTTTTTTACGGTAATAATTCTCAGAATATATTCTATAGTGAACAATATGGTTATTACCCATTCTGAAATGTTAAAAAAACTGTGATATTGTGCATCTAAAATAATGGCAATGATAAGAATGAGGTCGAAATACTTTCCTGCACGGGAATCGGCCTCATAGATTATCTCATGCCATTTTTCTCTCCAATTATTTGTAGATTGGTCGTTTTTCAAGAACCAGTAGTTTTCGTTAAAGATATTAAACTATTGTTAGTTTTAATTATTTCCTTAAACATTTCCTTTAGATACTTATATTTTTCGGCCTTGTAAACCGTATAATTAAGCTTTAGATCTGAATATATTAATATTTCGTTACCTTTTTGGAGTATACCGCTTTATAATACCCGCCATTGTTTGGAAGCTTTCTAAGCACTGTCTCCGGCATTTTTTTTACGCTGTATCCTTGGGGTAATTCAATAGATGTTTTGGTGACATTATTGAGTTTGTATCCAAAATTTACGGGATAGTTTCTTTTGTCCAGCTGGAATGGATTTTTTTCATATCTGTATAAAAAGGCATGCAGGAAAATTTCCTCTCCAATGAATTCATTCATCTCCACTTCAATTTCAAAGTTTTCAATGAATGTGGAGTCAAGGTCGGCAAGGTTTTCATTGCTGTAATTGTCAATAAAAATATCCGCGTCTCCATATTCAAGAAAGTCAATGAGGTCATTTTTAGGCACTTCCGTTGCTCTTTGCCTTCTGTAGGACGCTTCGTATCCCTTACTTTTCATCGTTACCCGGCCCGAAAGTAATCCTTCTTCATCCATTTGAAGTTTTATTTCACGCAGGTTTAACGATTCTACCTTTGGATTCGTTGAGAGCCAGTAACTTCCATGCTCAAAATCAAGAACACGTCCAACTCCATTCAAGGTTTTAAATGGGGTCTGTCCAAAAATGACATATTTATCAGAGGCATCAAGCAAAATCTTCCTTTCATCGACTTCAACCACTGCCATGACATAGTTGAAGTCGTTTAAAACGGGGTGCTGCTTGGTAGGAACTCCATTATCTCTTGTGGAAAGAAGCATAGGGCTCGACGTAAGACCTGCTGCGTTCAATGCGTTGACCAGGGCCATATTTATTTCGGCTACTGAACCTGCCTTTTCTTCATATGCTTTTTTAACCCGCACATCAGCATAGGGATTCCTTGAGTCACTATTCAAGCTAAAATGCTCCTGAATATGATAAAAGATGGCCATAGCCCGGTCATGATCATCTTTAATTTTCAGAATTTCTTTGGGAATTAACTTTTTAAAGCTACTTGAGAGTTTTAATTGTTTTCCAACACTTTGTTCCTCCTTAAGAACTCTGTCTGTTTCTGACCAGGTAGTGGTATATTCCTTAATACTTCCATCAGGGCGATTCACACGTGACAGCTCAAACTCTATTTTGGCAATGTGATTTTTTTTAGCTGTACTATACTTTTCTTCTAATTTAAATGCCGGTACATTGGTCATCGTATAGGTCAGATTCTCACAACTGGCTTTTGCTCCTCTTATTTCGTAACAATGGTTTATTACTTCCGACTTATTTTCAGTTAGCCTCAAGGATCCGTTCAGATGCCTGTTATAATTCCAGAATCCAGGAATTACAGCATGAAATTGACTATACACCTTTGGGATATCCGACTGAAAATTCCAGCCAACTAAATTGTAAAAGAATTCAGATTTTATGTCATATTGGTATTCGATCACACTGCCGGGCTTCAGATTAGGAAAGGTAAAAGTTACCTCATCATAGCGGTCATTGTAACTTTTTTCAAAGATTTGCTCAGGTTCTAAAACTGTTTTTTCATAAGGAGCATTGTAAGTGATTGCCTTAAGGTTTTTTAATCGCTCTTTGTCACCGCTGCTACTTTTGTATAAGTAGATCTTCACTGTGCCATGATCGTATCCTTGGTCATTAAGGATTTTAATTTTTTTGTAAATGGTATTGACAAAATAATGATCATAAGAACCATCACCGTGAAAACTTACATTACTGTGTTCATATAGAACCAAGGCATTTGCTGAAGGATCCCGAAGGTATTCCTTCATTGATATTTCTTCTGGTTTTGCTTTTCCGAATTCATAGGGTAGGTTCGTTTCTTTTTGTGCGTAGGCATTTTGGAAAATGACCAGCAGGACAAGGATTGATAGCTTTTTCAACAATTTTGGATTTTAAAGTTTGATTACGATAATTAACGATTAAAAGTCGTGAAAAGTATCTTAAAAGCCAAGAGAATTGTTCAAAATCGAATGATTTGTTCCACTTGATTTGAGGCGAGGTATTTTTTTACAATGGCACTGTGAATCAACGATTTTTTACTGCTGATTATCAGCTGTTTCAGTACGTCTAAATTGTTGAACTGATGCCTGAGCTCGGCATATGCGTATCCTTGATATTCGTTGTTTTCAATTAGAACAATAGATTTTTCTCCTTCATTGCGACCTTTATCGACCAATATCATATTTTCGTGATTGAAAGAGACCAGTTTATAATCCATTTTTTTAGTTCTGTTGAATCTTGGTTTATGCTGGGACAAGGCCTCCTCGAATTTGATTTTGGTCAACAGATCACTCCCTGTCAGCTCAAAAGATACTGAGTTCAATTCCTTGACCAGGGACCTTGATCGATTTGAAGTTTTTAAAAACAAATGATTGACCGTACTGTACATGTTCTTTCCTTTTCCAATATAAAGAACTTCTCCGTTGAATCTGTGAAAAAAGAAAAGTCCAGACGAAGTAGGGACGCCTTCGAGTAATTTTAATTGTTTCTCAGAAAGATCTCTTTGATTTCCTTCTTTAACTGTTTTTTTCACAATGAGTTTTTCCTTGTCTTTTTGAAGAAGA
>CBDUAP010000271.1:0-3127 GCA_965365165.1 uncultured Flavobacteriaceae bacterium | reverse complement strand
GTGTTGCCAAACACAAAAGTAAAGAAACTAAGTCGGATCAAAGGAAATGAATCAGAGCCCTTTGTTCTGTTTGAATCATGGTTTCATCCGCGAATTCCCTTAAGCGGGAATCTTGATTTCACCAGGCCGCTGAATGAAATTCTGGAGACCGAATTTTCGGTCATAGCTGTACATTCCTCTGAAGAATTAAGTGCGATTACTGCAGATGAAAGAATCGCTCATTTGTTGGAGGTTGATTTCGGAGCTCCCGTTTTTTATCGAAAAAGAAGGGTGTATGATGCCGGAATGAGAATTGTTGAATTCAACAAATGTTATTACAGACACGATAAAATGACCTATATGATTAATATCAAAAGAGCCTTATAAGATGCCAGGAACCAAACATGAATTTGCCCTTGGAATTGACATTGGCGGCTCCCATATAACGGCGGCCATCGTAAATGTTGATGACAGGAGAATCATCCCTGAAACCAGGACCACAGCATATTTGGACCCCAAACAGGAGGCATCTATTATTCTTTCCATTTGGACAGCCTGTATCAGGAATTGTCTTGATAAGTTTGAGGATCTTCCATTGATTGGAATGGGCATTTCAATGCCAGGCCCCGCTGATTATGAGAAAGGTATTTCTCAGCTTATGGGCAATGATAAATACGAAAAGCTTTTTGGGCTTGATCTGCGTCATTATTTATACATGCATTTCAATGACCGCATAGACCATCCAAAAAAAATAACCTTCATCAATGATGCGGATAGTTTTTTGTTAGGGGAATCATGGTTGAGAAACCTTGAGCAGGGCAATATTGTGGCCATTACTTTGGGAACTGGCATTGGTTCCGGATTTATGCGCAATGGAGCAATTGTCAACAGCGGCCCGGGCGTTCCGGAAAGAGGAGAAGTTTTCAATATGCCCTTTAAAAACAGATGGTCAGAAGATTATATTTCAACACGATGGTTCTTAAAGGAATATCGTGAAAGGTTCGGGATCGAGGTAAAGAACGTTAAGGAAATAGCCGATCAAGCATTGGAATTACCTGAAGTCCTGGCCTTATTCAATGAATTTGGGATGAATCTCGGTACGTTTTTAGAACCGGTTCTTAGCGAATTTGGTGCAGATGCTTTGGTATTCGGAGGCAATGTTTCAAAAGCTTTTCCCTTGTTCAGGGAGGCCTTTGCATCCTGCTTTGGTCAAAAAATACCTCGAATTCACTTTTCGGAAGATACGGAAGACGCTGCTATCGCTGGTGCGGTTAAAAACATTTTATCATCCGGTTTTAATGAGGAGGCAAAGCGATTGTCGGATCAGTTTCTGATGCCCATTCACGAGTTGAGAGAAACGATGCCGTCTTCCTATGATATCTACCCTTCTTTTGAATTATCACAAGGATCTATAGAGAAAGGGTATTTGAAACTGGCTGAAGCCCTATCGTCACATTCGCAAATTTGCATCGACGGGTATTTGGGTATCGACTGGGATGTCTTTATTCAAGGCCTGACCCTTGCTCTTAAAGCATTCAATGTTCCCTGTCTTTGTTTCAATGTTTCCAGCGCTTATAAAAAAGAGCAGGAAATTGAAGAGATGGTCACACCCTATTTGGGTGGGGAGGACCCCTTATTTGGAAGTTTGCATCCCGGAAATTTGCTTGATTTTTTAGATTTGAATAAACTTAAAAATATTCGGGCTTCTGGAAATTGCCTTTCTATTTTGTACGGGACCGGAGCCGCATTGAGCCACTGGAAATCACAATTGATTTATGTTGACCTGCCAAAAAACGAACTTCAGTACAGATCACGTGCCGGCAGGGTTTTAAATTTAGGAGCAGCTTATCAGCTACCTCCCAAGGAGCAGTACAAGAGGATGTTTTTTGTAGATTGGCCCGTTCTTAACAGGCACAAGGAGCAAATCCTGGGCAAGATTGATTATATGGTCGATGGCCAGTATCAGGATGATATAAGCTGGTGCAAATCATCAGCTTTGAAGCATGGCTTAAGTGAAATTACTTCGAATGCATTTCGGGTCAGGCCCTGGTTTGAAACAGGTGTTTGGGGAGGTGACTGGATAAAAAAACACATACAGGGCCTCAATAGCGAGGTTCTGAATTATGCCTGGTCCTTTGAATTCATAGTACCGGAAAACGGGGTAGTATTTTCATATATGGGAACGCGGCTGGAAATATCTTTTGACTTCCTTATGTATTTTAGTAAGGAAGCAGTTTTGGGTGACGCAGCTCCTGTTTTTGGGACTGAATTCCCCATTCGATTCGATTTTTTAGACACTTTTAACGGAGGCAATCTTTCCTTGCAATGCCATCCTGACCCTGAGTTTATTAAAAAGGAATTCTCTGAAGCCTTTACCCAGGATGAAACTTATTACATGCTCGATGCTGCACCCGATGCCAAGGTATACCTCGGTTTTCATGAGAATATTAATGAACAGGCGTTTCACGAGGCCCTGTTGGAAAGTAATAGGGAAGGAAAACCAATGGATGTCGAGCAATTTGTCCAGGTCCACCCTGCAAAAAAACACGACCTTTTTTTAATTCCCCACGGAACCGTCCATTGCTCAGGTAAAAATGGCCTGGTACTGGAAATCAGCAGTACACCCTATATCTACACCTTTAAAATGTATGACTGGATGCGCAAGGGCCTTGATGGTCAGCCCAGGCCTTTGAATATTTCCCGGGCCATGCAAAATCTGGACTTTGATTGTAAGGGAGACAGGGTCAAGAAGGATTATATTTCGAAACAGATCCTGATCGAGCAGGGGGAAACAAGTAAAATAATTCGTTTGACCACGCATCCCAAACATTCTTATGAAATTTTTCGATTCGAATTTATGGATCGTTTAGAGGTGAAAAATAAAGGACAAGCTCATGTGCTGAGCCTTGTTGAAGGCCATAAAATAAAAGTAATCACAGGCGATAGAAGCATTTTGATACATTATGCAGAAACTTTTGTGATTCCGGCAGCCGCACAAAAATATGAACTTATCAATCTTGGTGATGAAGAAGTCAAAGTGATACAAGCCTCCATAAAACCAGAATACACTTTATGAACAATAAAATAAGATTTTTGGCGCTCACTGCGGCCATGGCAGGTTTTCTTTTTGGATTTGATACGGCAGTAA
>CBDUAP010000270.1:0-3135 GCA_965365165.1 uncultured Flavobacteriaceae bacterium | reverse complement strand
AAAATAAGGCCATCATTGGGATGGCGCTTTTCTATGAAAGGTACTCAACCTGGAAGGGAAGATCCATTCACCTGGAGGACCTTATCGTCAAGCAGGAACACAGAAACAAGGGTGTTGGTAAGGCGCTTTATGCAAAAGTTTTAAAATATGCCCATGCTCAAAATTTCAGGAGGGTTTCCTGGGAGGTGCTTGACTGGAACAAGGTAGCCATTGATTTTTATATGTCTACAGGTGCTAAAATACTTGATTCATGGCAGGTGGTTCATATGGATGAGAACTCCCTGGAATCTTTTGTCAAACGGTATTGAAATAGTTTATTATGACAATTTTTAATCATGGAAGTATATAAGTTTGGGGGTGCTTCGGTAAGAGACGCTCAAGGCGTCAGGAATTTTCTTGAGACACTGCGGGTGCTGGACAAGAAGGAAGTGCTGATCGTCATATCTGCCATGGGCAAAATGACAAATGCCCTTGAAGACGTCGTAGATGCCTACATAGATCGCCGGAAGGATCTGAAGGAAAAACTCGAGGTGGTTTTTACTTTTCATCAAGGGCTCCTCAAGGACCTGGATTTTAATGCCATGAATCCCGTTTATGATGTACTTACTGCTGTATTTGGTGAAATCAAATTATTTTTGGAGCAGAATAATTCTACCGATTATGATTATATATATGACCAGATTGTGGGCCATGGAGAATTTTTATCGACAAGGATCTGCAGTGCCTTTTTAGCAGAGAACAACTATGATCACAACTGGCTGGACGTAAGAAAGTGCATCAAGACCAACAGTGATTTCAGGCGTGCGAGAATAAACTGGGACAAGACGTGTAACCTGATCAATAAATCAGTTGACAGGTCGGGGATTACTTTAACCCAGGGCTTTTTGGGAAGTGACAATTTCGGCCGAACCACCACGCTGGGAAGAGAAGGATCCGATTATACGGCCGGGATTTTTGCCTATTGCCTTGACGCTGATGAGGTGTCAATTTTCAAAGATGTTGAAGGAGTGCTCAATGCGGATCCGAGGGAATTTGAAAGCACATCACTGATCGAGAGAATTTCGTACAAGGAGGCTATTGAAATGGCTTTTTACGGAGCTTCTGTGATACATCCCAAAACACTGCAGCCCTTGCAAAGAAAGGGGATTCCTCTAAAAGTGAGATCCTTTTCCAATCCGGGAAAACAGGGGACGCTCATTAAATCAGGACTCGATATTGTGCCAAAAATCCCTTGTTTTATTGTTAAAAAAGAGCAGATTCTGATCTCTATTGCCGACCGTGAATTCCACTTTGTCATGGAGGAAGATATCAGTGATATTTTCAGGCTTTTACATCAGTTCAAAATGAAGGTGAACCTGATCCAAAATTCGGCCCTGAGTTTTTCAGTCTGCGTTGAGAATAATTTTAATAATTTTAACAGTCTTTTTGATGCACTTGAGCCTAAATATATGGTCAAGTACAACAAGGGACTGACTTTATACACTATCAGGCATTTCAATGAAGATGCAATCATTGAGATTGAACAGGGCCGGGAGGTTTTGTTGAAACAAAGGAGCAGGGAAACGGTTCAGATCATTACTAAATCATAAGTGGAAAATGAGTTTGGTTAATTCAAAAGAAGTTGCAAAGGTCATCGGGCTCGATAAATTTGGAGTTTTGGGGACTTTTTTGGGATGGATGCTTTTGAAGACCCTCAGGGTTTCTAAGCTCAACAGGGTTTATGAAAGGCACAAACATAAAAAAGACCTTGAGTTTCTGGATGGTCTTCTGGATGATTTCAAGATCGATTTCCAGATTCCTGAAAAGGACCTCGACCGCATACCCAGGGAAGGACCATTTATAACGGTTTCCAACCATCCCCTCGGTGGAATTGACGGCATTTTATTGTTGAAGCTTCTGGCTGAAAAAAGACCTGATTACAAGATCATTGCCAATTTTTTACTTCATCGCATTGTTCCTTTGCAAAAATACGTGATGCCCGTAAACCCATTTGAAGATAGGAAAGACAGTAAGTCGAGCGTAACGGGGATAAAAAATGCCCTGCTTCACTTGAGTGAAGGTTACCCGTTGGGTATCTTTCCTGCCGGGGAGGTGTCTACTTTTAAGGATGGGAAACTGATGGTTGACAAGCCATGGGAAGAAGGTGCCATCAAGATCATCAAAAGGGCTAATGTACCTGTGATTCCCATATATTTTCATGCAAAGAACAGCAAATTGTTCTATTTGCTTTCTCGCATGAATGGGACGCTCAGGACGGCAAAATTACCCTCTGAATTGCTCACGCAAAAGAACAGGCAGATCAAAGTGAGAATCGGTAAGCCGATCCAAATAAAAGAGCAGAATGAATTCACCAGCCTGGAAGAATTCCATCAGTACCTGAGGAAAAAGACCTATATGCTGGCCAACCCATTTGAAACGCAACATTCATACATCAATTCTAAAAAATTCAAAATCCATAAAACCCCGGCAAGAATTATTGACCCCGTTGATCCTCGTTTGATACAAAAGGATCTGAAGTTATTGGACAGCAGTGATGCTTTGTTATTTACCAGTAAATCTTACAGGATCTATCTGGCCAAAAGTGAGGAAATTCCAAGTATCTTAAAAGAAATAGGAAGGTTGAGGGAAGTAACCTTCAGGGAAATTGGAGAGGGCACCAACAAGTCAATAGACCTGGATCGATTTGACCGTGATTACAAACATCTGTTTTTGTGGGATGATGAAAACAAAAAGCTCGTGGGCGCCTATAGAATGGGTCTAGGGCAGGAGGTCTTTAAGAAACACGGGATCAAGGGTTTTTATGTCAATGAGTTGTTCAAGATTGAACCTGAATTATTCGGCATGATGGAAACTACCATAGAGATGGGCAGGGCTTTCATTATTAAAGAATACCAGCAAAAACCAATGCCGCTTTTCCTGCTTTGGAAAGGAATCGTCCATGTTACCCTCAGGTACCCTGAGCACAAGTATTTAATGGGTGGGGTAAGTATCAGTAATAATTTTTCGAATTTCTCCAAGTCTTTGATGATAGAGTTTATGAAATCCCATTATTACGACCCGTTTATTGCCCAATATGTTTCTCCTAAAAAGGAATACAAGGTTAAATTGAATGTGGCGGATAAGGATTTTGTATTT
>CBDUAP010000269.1:0-3163 GCA_965365165.1 uncultured Flavobacteriaceae bacterium | reverse complement strand
TGGCCCTGAACTGGAATTCACCTGCCGTATATGTTTTGGGCTATCTGAAGGAGGCAAGAAAGAAATAGATTGAAAATGTTTATTTTTGATCCGGGTTCAACACAATCGACCCACTTGTTTTATGCAGAAATTTCAGCCATTAATTGATTATATCAACCGAATTGTCAGCCTTACAGAAGAAGAGGAGCAAATACTTGTTTCACATATCTCCTATCGCAAGCTCAGGAAAGGGCAATACTTTCTTCAGCAGGGAGACATCTGTAAATTCAGCGGATTTATCGTGTCGGGCTGCACCAAGACCTTTTATGTAGACGATGAAGGCCAGGAACACGTGATCATGTTCTCTGTTGAAGACTGGTGGACCTCAGACATGGGGAGTTATATTGCCCAAAAACCGGCCGATTATAACGTACAATGTCTCGAAAACACGGAACTCATCCAATTTTCTTACGAAAGCCAGGATATCATGATGCGCGAAATTCCAAAATTAGAGCGCTTTTTCAGGATCATTATAGAAAAGGCCTTCGTGGCCTCTCAAAAAAGGATCGTCAGAAATTTCAGTATGAGCGCCAAAGACAGGTATTTGTACTTCAGCAGCCAATATCCTCAAATAGAGAAACGTATTCCTCAGTACCTGATCGCCTCCTATCTAGGGATCACCAAAGAATTCCTGAGCAAGATCAAACGACAGCTCCTCCTGGATCAATAAATGTTAACCTAGTTTAACATCATTTGATAACCTACTTCATTTTATCTTTGAGTTTAAAGCCCCAACTTTGTATTGTTGTTAAAAGCAATTATAAACCAAAATAGATTATTTAACCCATAAAAAAGAATACAGATGAAAAACAGATTAAAAAACATAGGGGCAGCGCTAATCATTGCTGCAATTACATTTTCTTTTTCCACGATTGAAGGAGAGAAAAAAGAGATTAAAACAGACAGGAGTTCTGTAGTATGGAAAGGTTATAAAGTAACAGGTTCTCATAAAGGGAATATCAGTCTTAAATCAGGTCACCTAATCTTCAATGAAGGGAAACTGGTAGGAGGTGAATTCCTGATGGACATGACCAGCCTGGAAAATACAGATCTTGAAGGTGAATACAAGCAGAAACTGGAAGGACACCTGAAGTCTGATGATTTCTTTGCTGTAGACAAATTTCCAACAGCAGGTTTGGTATTTACAAAAGTAAAAAGTACCGGTAAAAACCTTTATGAAGTTACTGCCGACCTGACCATCAAGAACAACACCAAATCAATTACTTTTGAGATGTCGATTTACGGAAGCAAGGCGACGGCAAATTTAAAGATTGACAGAACAGACTACGGTGTCAAATACGGTTCGGTGAGCTTCTTTGACGACCTCAAAGACAAAGCGATCTATGATGAGTTTGACCTTGTATCTGATCTTGAATTCTAATTCATAATTGAGACAATATATTAAGACCGCTGTGACAGCGGTCTTTTTTTTGGCCTTTTTTCAAAACTGGCTTTTAAAGTGCTTAGTTAATTTCGCAAAAAACAGGTTTGCATATTATCTTTTTTTATTTACCTTTAGTGGGTTAAGCCAATATAGATTTGAATTTGCAACCATACCTCGTTATCATCAACCACAGAACATGGATCGCATTAGTAACGGCTGTCATCACACCATACTTTTGCTTTGTGTACGGTCTGAATTTTGACATTGACCTGACCCTGATCAGCATTGCCATGATCTTTCCTCTTGTATTCACAATACGGGGATCTTTCAGGCGCAGGGAAAAGGCCCTTGAGCACCTGAGTGAATTTCGAAGCACCTTAAAAACCCTGCATTATTTTTTTATGAGCAACAAACTGCTCCCTGACGAAGACAAAGAAGAAATAAATAGCCTGTTGAATAATGTGAGCAATAAGCTCATGGCCCATTTAAAAGAAAACAACGGAAAAACACAAGAAATTGATACTTCTGTCCAACAGTTATACGATTTTGTAGAATCCCGGCAGGAGGGAATTTCAGGTAAGCGAAGAGAAAAAATATTCCGTTTTATGAAAGACCTTCATGAAACCATAGAGAATGTGAACGCGATTAACATTCACAGGACCCCTATCAGTTTAAAGGCCTACTGTCTTATCTTCATTTATATTTTCCCCCTGATCTACGCCCCTTCCATCATCAACAGGGTAGGACCCGATAAAGGGGAATGGATCACCTACTCCATTGTAATATTGAGTCAATTTATATTGATCTCGCTTTACAATATTCAGAACCAGTTGGAATACCCGTTTGACAACAAAGGGCTTGATGACATAAAACTGGATAATTTCAGACTCCACCGCTAAACTGCGTTAGGAAGCCCTTCTGTTGAGACAAGATGAACTGGAAAGGATCCCTGAAGATTTATGCCGGGCAATTCAATTTCTTTTGATCTCTTTCAGAAACAAAAAAAATGCGATGGCAAACACAAAGGAAACAAAGGTCGCAAAATATGGAATCATCTCTGTCATTGCTCATTTTTTATTAGTTTCAGCAAAATCGCAAATCCCAGGATTGATGGCACCCAAAGGCCTACAAAAATAGCCCCTTCCCTTTCGCCTCGAAACCACATGATTTCTGAAAAAATAAGACAGGCCAATGACAGTAACATGAGAATTTTATCTGTTTTTCCTATACCTCTGAGCATCGTGTTATATCTTTTAACTCTTGCTAAAATAATCAATAATAATGAAAATATGAAAGGATATTTAAGGGTTCAGGCCTGCTATTTAGGGCAATCATGAAACGATCCAAAAAATATTTGGCTTATTTGATTGATCCCCCGGGTTCAGCACACCTCTCATTCCCTTCAGTTGAAGCGATTAATCATTTCGATGTCAGATGACCTGTTTTTATATTGCTCCCGGTACCGTTTGAAACACATTTTAAGGTCAGGGAATGAAGAGGTTTTAATTTTTTCTTGTTAAAAATTTCACAATCCCATTTTTTTATAAAAATATATAGTATTGATTTACAATTGTTTATATTTTTTAGATCATAAAAAATTGTTAAAATAGTACTTTGTTTTACATAGTACTGTAACATCTTTGAAAAGTCCTCGTCTTATAAGTATAAAACAATAAAAAATTAACATCATGAGAACAACAAGATTCAGCAACAGTAAAAGAATACAATGGTCAGCTTACA
>CBDUAP010000268.1:0-3212 GCA_965365165.1 uncultured Flavobacteriaceae bacterium | reverse complement strand
GAGAAAAAAATTCCTGCACTCACAGTATAAATAAATATGTTTTTTATGAAAATATTATTAAGGATAATTTTAGCACTATTATTGGTTAACACGGTATTCTCTTGTGCCAAAAAGGGAAAAATTATACCTAAAAAACCCAATATTTTGTTTATCATGTCAGATGATCACGCTTATCAGGCGATCAGTGCTTATAGTGATCACCTGATCAAAACACCAAATATTGACAGAATAGCAAATGAAGGCTTGCTGTTCACCAATGCATGCGTCACCAATTCAATTTGTGCCCCTTCAAGAGCAACCATTCTGACCGGAAAGCATACCCATATCAATGGTAAAATTGATAACAATATGCCTTTTGATACGACCCAGGTTACTTTTCCCCAACTTTTTAAAAAAGCAGGTTATCAAACTGCCATGTTTGGGAAGTTACATTTTGGTAATAATCCAAAAGGTGTTGATGAATTTATGATTCTTCCGGGCCAGGGACACTATATTAATCCTGATTTTATTACACCCCGTGGCGATACGACCATTACGGGTTACGTTACAGATATTATTACTGATCTGACCCTGGGTTGGCTCAAAGACAAAAGAGACAAGGAAAAACCCTTTCTGATGATGTACCTTCATAAAGCACCGCACAGGCCCTGGTGGCCCAGCCCTGAAAAATTTGCTGAATTCACAAAGAAATCTTTTCCGGAGCCACCTTCACTGTTCGATGATTACAGTAACAGGGGAACAGCCGCCAAAACTGCTGAAATGAATTTATACCAGCATATGATGTATAATCATGATAGTAAAGTACGACCAGAAACTATAGAAGCCATGGGCTTGGTTGAACCCGAGGTGAAGGAATTTAAAAATGGGTTTTACGGACCATACGGAAGGGCCAATGCTGATCAAAAAAAGCAATACGACCTTGTGCTTGAAGAGATTAACAATGATTTTATGAAGCACTGGCCATCCATGAGCTTTGAAGAGAAAATGCGCTGGAAATTCCAAAGGTACATGCAGGATTATCTCGGGACGATTTCATCGGTAGATGATAATGTGGGAAGGGTACTGGATTACCTTGACGAGAGTGGCCTTGCCGAAAATACGGTCGTGGTCTATACTTCAGATCAGGGTTTTTATTTAGGGGAGCACGGTTGGTTCGACAAACGATTCATCTATGACGAATCATTTAAAACACCTTTATTGATACGCTGGCCCAACCAAATCAAACCGGGAACCACAAATGACGAAATGGTTCAAAATCTGGATTTTGCGCAAACCTTTCTCGAAATAGCAGGAATCGATGCCCCGGAGGATATGCAGGGAGAAAGCCTATTACCTTTACTTCAAGGTAACACGGAGGCCTGGAACCGGGATGCTGTGTATTACCACTATTATGAATACCCTTCAGTACACATGGTAAAAAGGCATTATGGCATTGTTACCAAGAAATTTAAGTTGGTCCACTTTTATTATGATGTGGACGAATGGGAACTATATGACAGGATCAAGGATCCACAAGAAATGAATAATGTATATGCTGATCCTCAATATGCCGATGTGGTCAAGGAGATGCATGCGCAACTCGAGGCACTGAGAATCCAGTATAAGGATTCACCGGAACTGGACCAAAAATATATAGATCTTTATAAAAAATGAAATACGGCAGTTAAGAATTTGATGTCTAGATTTTATCTTTAGATTCAAAGGGACTTAGCATTTTGAAAATAAATATTTGATCAATTGCTGTAATATTTTCTGTTTAAGCGCGTCTATATTTATATAAGACAAATTTGAACAGAAAAAATGTTTGTGCTCAATCCATACAGATTATTAACCAATTTCACAGGGCTGAAAACCGGGTTCCCGCGTTATGACTTGTCAGAGAATTGGAAGATGCACATTTTAAGGGAGAAGTTTGGGATAAGATTTAAACAGGCTCAATTGTTTGTTTTATTGTTATTAGTTGTCATGATGGGTGAGGTTCATGCCCAGCAAACTGAAAATGCAACACAATTAAAAACAATCTCAAATGAACTCGTGGTCAAGGGGTCGGTTGATGAGGTATGGAACGCCCTGGCTTCTTTTGGAAATGTAGGTTCTTTTCTGTCGACCATTGATGAATCCTATCCTCTTAACGGAAGCATGGTTATTGCCGCTGAAGGGTCAGAAAGAGAGTCCATGGTACCTGACGGTATCAATAATATTATTTACAAAGAAAGGATTACTGATATTGTTGAAGGTTCGTATTATACATATGAAGTATACGATTCAGAAAATTTTGCCCTGAAGAAAATGATCGTGACTTTTGGGGTTACCTCAGATAAGAAGGGAAGAACAATACTTTACAGCCGTGTGCGATACAAAATGAATTCAGTTCTCATGACACATTTCTTAAGAAGAAAATTGAATAAAATAAATTTGAACAGCTTGATTAGTTATAAATATTATGTTGAAACCGGTGAGAAGAACACTGATATGAAATTACTGCGAAGGAGATATTATGCAGAAGGACAGGTGGATACAGGTCACCAACTGATTGCCGATAATAATTTATCTCAATAAGCTTAGAAGCTTGGAGAAAATATCTTAAGATTTCACTCATTTTTGGAGTGTTTTAAAAAAGTCCGCATAGCGGACTTTTTTATTTTTAAGCCATATAAAAACTAACCAAAGTCATAAAAAAGATGGTTCCATATCCTTAATTTTGCTTTCTTAAAAGGAAGGAAATAGTTGAAAATAAGGCAAAAAATATTGTTTTTGTTACTCCTGCTGCTTGGTAGCGGGATGCTGTGGACCGATGCAGCTGCCCTGGCCCAGAATAAGGATGAGCAGGTTATATGGCATATCAAAGCCATGCATCCTGATGGATATACTTTAGACGTCAAAGCCTTTGATGAGAACGGAGAGATATATGATGTCAAAGCCCTGGAGGATCTAGAGCAACGGTATATCATGGATGTGACCGCATTCAAAGGAGCAAAGAAATTACCCGTAAAGGTACTGGTTAGCGAAGAGGAGTACAAACCCGTTGTGGCCATCGATAAAGAAGGCAATACCTATGTCATCAGAGCTTTGAACAGGGACGGTACCTTTATGGAAGTAAAAGGGGTTCGCAGTTCAGGTTATATCATTCACATTAAGGCTGTTGATGAAAAAGGTAAATTTATTGGGGTTAAGGCCATATCTCCTTCAGGAAATTTAAATGATGTCAAGGG
>CBDUAP010000267.1:0-3212 GCA_965365165.1 uncultured Flavobacteriaceae bacterium | reverse complement strand
ACTACAATTCACTATGAACACCCGTTTTTTGAGGGTGTTTTTGAGAAAAAAATACTCAACTTTCAATACCCGGTCTTAGAGCGCACTTTTGATGCGCGGCTTGATAATTCATCTCCGATTTTATCATTTGAAAACCGGCAAGGTTTTGTTTCTGAAATTCCGTATGGCACGAATAAGCTCTATTGGATCTCTTCACCGTTATCTGATGAGGGCAACAGTTTTATCACCTCCCCCCTCATCGTACCCTTGTTTTATAATTTTTCCAAACAGCATAAAGGCACTGGGGCCATCTACCGAAGTATTGGCAAAGAAAATCAAGTCATCGTATCTGGTGCCATGGAAAGCGAGGCACCTTTGACCATTTCAAAAGGAGAGTCGGAATTTATTCCCCTGCAATCAAAAAGAAATAATAAAATCATACTCACGACACAAGATTTCCCTATGGCATCCGGAATCTACGAAATTAAAAATGACCTGGTCAAACTAGGCCAGCTGGCATACAATTATGACAGAATGGAAAGTGAATTGATTTATAACAGGCTTGACGCCTTTGAGGATATGCCTGAAAACATGCATAGCTTCAGTTCGGTTGAAGATGTCATAAAAGAAATAAATGACAGGCAGAATAATCAAAATTTATGGCATTTATTTATTATTTTAGCCTTGGTTTTTTTAATCTTGGAAATTTTACTTCAAAAATTTTTGAAGAATTAAATCTTTAGATGACAAGCATCAAAAACAACAAGAAATAAATGAACGTACTTCTAAGATCTGCCAGGATCATCGACAGCAATTCCAGATATCATAAACAAGTTAAAGATATCTTGATACAAAATGGTATGATTGTCAAAATTGGGAAAGCACTGGAAGTCCCAAAAAATGTAAAAATCGTTGAATTAAAAAACCTTCATGTATCCGCCGGATGGTTTGACAGCAGTGTCTCTTTGGGAGAACCGGGTTATGAAGAACGCGAAAACATAATTCATGGACTGGAAGTAGCGGCAAAATCAGGATTTACAAAGGTTGCGATCAATCCGAACACCAACCCCTTTATTGATAATAAATCTGCTGTGGAATTTCTGATCCAAAAAAGCAGCGGATCTGCTGTTACATTGTATCCCATAGCTAATTTAACCCAAAAAGCAGAAGGCAGGGAATTGGCCGAATTATTTGACATGCAAAATTCCGGTGCCATCGCTTTTGGAGACTATAACAAATCTGTCGACAATGTGAATTTACTGAAAATTGCACTCCTTTACGCACAAAATTTTGATGGACTCGTTTTGAGTTTCCCACAGGATGAAAGTATTGGCGCTCATGGTTTTGTAAATGAAAGTGAACAAACCACGAGATTGGGTCTTAATGCCATACCTAATTTGTCTGAAGAGCTTCAGGTTTCAAGAGATTTGGCAGTTTTGGAATACACGGGTGGAAAACTGCATATTCCCACAATCAGCACCAGCAAGTCTGTTCAGCTCATCAAAAATGCCAAGAAAAAAGGTCTCGATGTCACATGCAGTATAGCGGCTCATCATATGTTTATGACCGATGAAGAAATCAAATCTTTTGATGCCAATTACAAGGTGACACCTCCTCTTAGAACCGCTAAAGATGTAAAATCAATGATAAAGGGGGTTCATGAAGGCGTCATTGACATGATCGTGAGTGATCATAACCCTATCGATATCGAAAATAAGAACGTTGAATTTGAAAAAGGAGTTTACGGTACCATAGGCATGGAAAGTTTATTTGGCAGCATTCATAAAAATCTCGAGCTTGAAACAGCCATAACCTGTCTTACTGAAAATCCTTGTAGAAGATTTAATCTGCCGGTATCGGTCATCGAAGAAGATCAAATGGCGGATATAACGCTTTTTGATCCGGCTGCAGAATACATTTTTGAAGAATCAGATATCAAATCCAAATCTAAAAATTCAGCCTTTCTGGGAAAAGCATTAAAGGGCAGGGCCTATGGAATTTATGCCAAAAAGAAACTGGTTTTGAATTAAACGCTTCAACCTTTTCGGCCTTTAAAATTAAACATATAAAAAATGATGAATAATCAAACAGTTAAGGATGGCAAGATGATGGCCATCATCAGCTATATTACAGTGCTTGGGACATTAATCGCTTTTATTATGAACCAGAACAAGCAGAATCCCTTTGCCTCCTTTCATATCAGGCAGGCCATCGGGATCTTTCTTTTGGGCCTGGTTGTCAATTTTCTTCAGCGCTATACAAATTTCGGAACGATCGATGTAATATTGGCCATCGGCGTTTTCATTTTGTGGATCATAGGTCTTATTGGTGCCATACAGGGAGAAGAAAAAAGGGTCCCGTTGCTGGGTGACCAATTCCAGGAATGGTTTAGAAACATCCGATAGCAACAGATCAATTCAAAACTAAAACATCATTTCTGGACCTTTTTCAAGAATAATCAATTGATTCAATCTTTATTTTCATGGCGCAATTTTCACTAGAGTTTGTTACGAGAAAACCAAAAAACAATAAGTCAAAGCCCCCTCTGTTGATCATGCTTCACGGCTATGGCAGCAATGAGCAGGATCTTTTTTCATTCGCCGAAGAATTGCCTGATGAACTATTCATTATAAGTGTGCGGGCACCCCTTTCAATGGGATTTGGAAGTTACGCCTGGTACACGATTCACCTGGATCAAGGAAGCGACAGGTTTTCTGATATTCCTGAGGCCAAATATGCCTTGAAGTTGATAGATACATTTATTGAAGAAGTAACTGGCGCCTATGACATCGATCAAAAGAATATTTTTTTAATGGGATTCAGCCAGGGTGCAATTCTGAGTATTGCCTATGCGCTGAATCATCCTGACAAGATCCATTATGTGACGGCTCTCAGCGGTTATGTGAACCAGGAGTTGATACAAAAGCCATTTGAAACAGAAGCCTTTAAAAATCTTGAATTTTTTATTTCACATGGCTCCGTTGATCAGGTCATTCCTGTTGAGTGGGCCAGACGCAGCCCCACTTTTTTTGACAAACTTAAAATACGTTACAGCTATCAGGAATATCCCGTGGGTCATGGTGTGGCCCCTCAGAATTTCTATGACCTTCACGACTGGATCAAAAAAAGATGCACTGGATAAAACATACCGAAACGCCTGGTATTCCAATCATAATTCTGGTTTAATTTTGTAGCTTAGCAAAGTTTAAACAATCATATTATGCACCATATTT
>CBDUAP010000266.1:0-3214 GCA_965365165.1 uncultured Flavobacteriaceae bacterium | reverse complement strand
AATTTATTGGGGTTAAGGCCATATCTCCTTCAGGAAATTTAAATGATGTCAAGGGTATAAAGATGTATGACAAAAGAGTTGAAGTCAATCTGTACGGAGTCGATGTCCATGCCCATGTTGTCGCCTTGCCTCAATTAAACTAAGTCAATGAAAAAGGATAAGATGAATTCAACCGATGTTTCTTCTGCCGCGGAAAGAAGAAGTTATTGGGACATGATTTACAATAGAAATGAATTCACATCAGTTGGTTGGTACCAGGCGTTACCTAAGTTGTCGTTGCAATTGATTAGAGAATCCCGCTTGACTGAAACGGCGAATATCATTGATGTGGGAGGAGGTGACAGTTTGCTGGTGGATCACCTTCTTGACCTGGGTTATAAAAACATTACGGTTTTGGATGTGTCATCCAGAGCGATAGAGAAGGCAAAAATACGATTAGGAAGCAGGTCAGATCTTGTAAAATGGATTTGCTCGGATGTGACAGAGTTTGAACCCAATGAAAATTACGATCTTTGGCACGACAGGGCTTGTTTCCATTTTTTGATCAATCAGACAGACATCAATGCTTATCGCAACAGCTTGAATAAAGGCTTAAAAAAGAACGGAATATTTGTTTTGGGGGCCTTTTCAAAAACAGGACCTCAAAAATGCAGTGGTCTGCCCATACATCAATATGATGAAAGAGGGTTGCGGCAAATTTTCGAGAATACTTTTGATTTTGTGGGTTCAACATCATCAGTACATATTACCCCCTCAGGAGCCGAGCAAAATTACGTATTTTGCAGTTTTAAAAATAAAATTGAACAACAAGTATAAAAACACTAAATTTTAAAAATCAAAAAGATGAGAATCACATTGTTATTATTAGGTATTACCCTTTTTCTTTCTTGTAACAAAAAAACGAAGGAATACGTACCTGTCGGAACCAGCAGCAGTCAACATGAAGTTGTTGTGAAGGAAATTTTGGATGCGGGAGGCTACACCTATTTACGAGTGGATGAAGCTGATAAGGAATATTGGATGGCTATAGCCCAAACCGATACAAAAATTGGAGACAAAATTTACTATGAAGCTGGCATGGAGATGAAGGATTTTGAGAGCAAGGAATTGAACAGGGTTTTTGACAAGATTCTTTTTGTGGACTATGCAAGCAAGCAGCCCATCAATAATAAATCCAAAAAAGAAAAGGCCATAGCTCATACTCAGGCACGCATGCAAAAAATGCTTGACAGTATTAAAATAAGCCCGGTTAAAGGAGGTATAAGTATCGAAGACCTTTATGCAAATTCTAAGGATTATCAGGATAAGAAAGTGATCGTGAGTGGTCAGGTCGTTAAGGTGAACATGGATATCATGGATCGTAACTGGGTGCACCTCATGGATGGGACAAAAGGGCCCGACAGGTCTGACCTTACCTTTACGACAAAGGAGGTGGTAAAAGTGGGCGACACCGTAACCTTCGAGGGAATACTGGCACTTGATAAGGAATTTGGAGCAGGATATGTTTATCCGCTAATTGTAGAAGGCGCTGTTTCGAAATAGTCAAGGAGCCTGTTTCACGAGCTTCTTTTTAAATATAAGTTGTTATCAGGTGGATTTAATTTTATTTACCTGAACTCAATGGCATAGACACATGGAAAATAAAGTCATTTTAATTTTTCTTATCATGGCCCTTAACTACCAGCTTTACGCTCAGCAAGGTTCCCTTGGCCTGTTTGAGAACCACTCTGATATAGGAAAAGTTAAGCATCAGGGTTCAGTTTATTATGACCTGGAAGGTCAGGAATATCTGATAGAGGGATCCGGTAAGAACATGTGGTTTGATGAGGATCAATTTCACTATTTATGGAAAAGCATACAGGGGGATTTCATACTCAGGGCAAAAGTAAAATTTATTGGTAAGGGAATAAACCCTCACAGAAAAATTGGCTGGATGGTCCGTAATAGTTTGCACACTGATGCACCGCATGTAAATGCCTCATTGCACGGAGACGGACTTCTTTCATTACAGTTCAGGAAAAAGAAAGGAGCAGATACCGAAGAAATAATTTCACGGGATTCTTTTCCTGATATCATTCAGTTGGAAAGAAAAGGAAACCGTTTTGTCATGGGTACAGCCAAAATGGGGGAGCCCCTGGAACAGGTTGAATTGAATAGCCTGGATCTTAAAAATGAAGTATTCGTGGGCTTGTATGTTTGTTCCCATGATCCAGAAATTTTGGAAAAGGCTATTTTCAGTAATGTAAGGATTATTAAACCCTTTATGAAACCATATGAACCCTACGAGGATTATTTGGGCAGCAATATGGAAATACTTGATATAGAGAGCGGACAAAGAAAAATCTTATTTTCTTCGAGCCATTCTTTACAGGCGCCTAACTGGAGCCTTGATGGTAAATCTTTGATTTATAACTCAAATGGTTATTTGTATCAATACAATTTGGAGGATCAAAAAATTTCAATGATCAATACTGGTTTTGCAATACAAAACAATAACGATCATGTGATCTCACTGGATGGCAAGCAAATGGGTATAAGTCATCATGATGAAGATGATAACAATGATTCAGCCATATATGTTTTGCCAATTGAAGGAAATAATACCCCTTTGAGGATTACAAAAAAAGGATCGGGAGCCTCTTATCTCCATGGATGGTCAAATGATGCTAAAGAACTTGTATTTACAGGTCACAGAAATGGAAAATATGATATCTACAAGGTGGCAATTGATACCGGGAAAGAAGTACAGCTTACCGATACACAGGGCCTGGATGACGGTTCAGAGTATTCTCCGGACGGAAAATACATTTACTTTAATTCGAACCGGACAGGAACCATGCAGATCTGGAGAATGAGGCCTGACGGCAGTGCACAGGAACAACTCACATTCGATGAGTTCAATGACTGGTTTCCTCATGTCTCTCCTGATGGAAAAAAAATTGTGTTCCTTTCTTACGGTAAGGAAGTTCCTTCAGATGACCACCCTTTTTACCAGCAGGTGTACATAAGGATCCTGCCTGTTTCAGGGGGCACACCAAAAATACTTTCTTATGTTTTTGGAGGTCAGGGAACGATGAACGTAGCCAGTTGGTCGCCTGATAGCAAAAGAATTGCCTTTGTAAGCAATACGGGGAATTAAAATGCCATAAAGAATTGGAATTTTTGAAAAATGCGTAGCTTAGTCTAAAATTAAATAGTTCAAGATGAAAAAAAC
>CBDUAP010000265.1:0-3250 GCA_965365165.1 uncultured Flavobacteriaceae bacterium | reverse complement strand
TAGCCGGGCCACCTGTCGCGGACCCACGGGTTCGAGGCGTCCTCCTCGAAGAACCCGTAGCGGAAGATCAGTATGTCCGGCTCGCCCACTACGAGGGCATCCCAGGCCTGGGTCGGACTGGGGAACAGGCCGTGCAAGGTGCGTCTGGTGAAGATGCAAAAGTCTTGCTTAAATCCGTGTTCAAAGGAGTTAACAGGGTACAGGCAAGTATGGATGTGGCTTTTGATATTTTTATAACCATTGCCTGGTTTTTATTCGGGATCAACATTGCAAAAAGCCCGGATTTTCATAAAATCCTGGGGTGGACGGGCTCCCTGATTTCTGCGGGCCTCCTGACCTTAAACATGATCACATTTCCTGTAGCCCCGGCAGAATCAGGATTGATAGATCTGGGTCCCTTTCTGGGGCTTTGGTCACTCGTCACTTTTGTTTGGTTTGCGATGATCCTTATGAAAAAGAAAAAGGTGGTCCTTGAATGATTAATATCTGAATCAGATTATATAAGAACAAATTCCCCGAAAGGGGAATCAATAATAAATAGTACTATATTTATTATAAAAATACCATGAATCAAAGTTGCTTAATTTGGGTGCTGATTTTAGTATTGCTGACCACAGGTTGCCAGAAAGCGGATAAAGATAAATCAGGAAAAGTTGATTTCAATTATCTTGACTACGGTAGGTTGACTGACCCCCAGGATAATGAATATTTGCTCAAAAACCTGCCTGATGATCTTCAGGAAATGTGCGATGTGGCCAATGTTCAATCTGTCCATCACACAATGTTATCTCTATGGAAAATACCCCGATCTGAAAGGAGGCTCGCATTTGCAGGCCATGACATAAAGGATATTCTTGATACCTTGAAAATGAAAGGTGACGGGGCTTTGAGTATAGATCGAAAATTGGAGCACAGGATATTCGGGGCTTGCACCAAGGAATCTATTTTTAGTACAAGTATGTTGAGGGCAAAGGGAATACCTGCCAGGATTCGTGTCGGCTACCTGACCAATCTATACAAAGGAGACAAAGCGCTTGAATTTTGGCGCAATGTAAATATATATGCGAATGAGACACCCGTGGATTCAGTTGTATTTGATCGGTATACACTTTATATGAAGGAAGTAAACAAGTCTATAGAACACTGGGTTACCGAATATTGGGATGAAAGCATGAATGCATGGCGCATATTGGATATCAGACCCGAATACTTAAGGTCTTACGGCTTGGATGTTGGGTATCATCTTCCGGATGAATATTATGAATTGGCCTACGAGGCATGGCAAAAAATAAATACGCCTGAATTTATAAATGATGCTTATTCTGAGGGGGAAAAGGACGGGAAAACCCATATCCGATACCAAATGCTTCTTGATTTTTATAGTCTTTTAAATCACGATGTCCCAGGAGTTTTTGATGACAATGGAAAGGATATCTCTCATCAGGATGACAACCAAGAGATCAAATTCTTAACTAAAAAATACAGTGAATTAAGCACTGAAGAGCTTGTTGAACTGGACAACCTGGCGGCTTTACTTGCAAGGCAGCCAACCGTTGGGGAGTTATTGAAATTTTACGAAAATTCAAAGACCTTAAAAATAAACTCGGTTGAAAATGATCCTTACAGCTATGTTTACAAGTCTCGCAAAAACGAAAGGAAGCTTTGAGCCGGAATAAATTTCCATCACTATGATGCAGGTTATAAGTTTTGGGATTGGATTGTTGCAACCTTTTTGGAGGAGGGGCTATAACGCTTACTTTTTACCGAACTGCCTTAAAAGAAGAATGTTCATCCCATCCCGGCCAGGCAAACTGTTGATCGGTATGAACGATTTCTTAAAAATAATGATACCCTCCCAGGTCTTGAAACCTATGGAAGATTACTTTGTTTAGCATAAGACAAGCGAAAAAAGAGGACAAGTTTCCTAAGAAGTGGCTTAATAAAAAAATTTCCCTGCAAAAGAGCCGATTCATGCAGATCAATGCAGAATCGGGTTGACTGTTGTAACAAAATCTGGATTCAGTCGTGTATATATCAATTCCAATGTGGGTAGGAGAAAAGTTGTATATGGTTGTTCTTAAAGCCAAAAATCGTTCCTTTCTCTGTGATTTTTTCCTTAACCCAAGCTCGTTTGATAGAGTTGAAATTGAAAATAAACATGAAACGCATTTTGAAATATTTTTTGATAACCATAGGTCTACTGGTTTTCTGGACAGCTATGGTTTTTTGGGGTACGAAGAAGGGCTGGTGGCATGAATCCATAAGCGGAGGTTGTAGTACTGAAGACTTTACAGGGGCCGTTCAGGAAAAATTTGATCAGCAATTTGTAGGTAATTTTGCTATGGCCCTGGTCAAAAATGGCAAGGTTACGGATGAAATATTTTACACGGCCGGAAAGCCTGTTGACAGAAACACTGTTTTTCAGGTGGCTTCTTTGAGCAAGTGGGTTTCCGCATTTGGTGTGATGAAATTAGTGGAGGATGGAAAACTAGATTTGGATGAGCCTGTCAGTACGTATTTAACAAGGTGGGAGTTGCCACAGGGAGAATTCAGTAATAATGGAGTTACCGTCAGGAGACTTTTGAGTCATACCGCTGGCTTGACGGACGGGTTGGGCTATTCAGGATTTGAGCCCGGGGTACTGGTTCAATCAATTGAAGCCTCACTGACAAAGGCATCGGATGCTGATAAAGGAGTGGAAGGAGTTGTGAGAGTAGGTCTGGAACCCGGCAAGGCATTTGCATATTCAGGAGGTGGGTATACCCTGCTGCAATTATTAGTGGAAGAAGTAAGCGGTCAGCCCTTTTCGACTTTTATGAAGGAAGCGGTGTTCGAACCTTTGGGAATGGTTCATTCTACTTATACCTGGGAAGATTCTTCTGGTTTTGTCCTGGCAGAATATTACAATAGTGATGGATCTCAAGCAAGCCATTACCGTTATACTTCCCTTGCTGCCACGTCCCTATATACATCTTTATCTGATATGGAAATCTTCTTCCAGGTTTTTTTAAAGGGGGACCAAAACGAACCTATCGGGAGAAATGTGCTTGAGCCCCAAACAATACAGCAGATGCGAACGGTCCATGCAACAACCATGGGAATGGACATCTGGGGATTGGGCACGATGCTTTACGCACCAACCGGTAACGGAGATTTTATCATTGGCCACGATGGTAAAAGCACTCCAGCCATCAATACGGCGGTAAGATTGGACCCGAAATCAGGAAACGGCATCATTGTATTGGAAACC
>CBDUAP010000264.1:0-3296 GCA_965365165.1 uncultured Flavobacteriaceae bacterium | reverse complement strand
TCAGTATTTTGGCAGAAATAGTTGAGGATTTTCGAAATAAAAGGACTGAAGGTGCCGATTGTTGCGGTTCAAAGACTGAAAGAATTGAAGAACCGTTACCAGATCAAAATGTAAATGAGAAGTTTACGGAAGAATATTATATCAACCCGGTTTGTGGTGTCCCTGTATCTAAAAAAAGCCCGAAGCACATTCTCGACTATCAAGGCGAAAAAGTATATTTTTGTTGTGACGGTTGTAAAGTGAGCTTCGAAAAAAATCCCTCTCAGTATATTCCTGAAAAATCTTGAATTCATTTAAAAACAGGCATGAAACTGGGAATTTAATAAACACTGAACCTGCGAGAAGGTTTAGTTGATGATTCCCAGCACATTGTATAAGGTCGCCCTGGCCTTTAAAGTTTTCATGCTCAGCGTGTTTGCCTTTAAAGCTGTTTCCAGCAATTTTTGTTCCCTGCTGTTGATTAAAAATAATGAACTTTCTCCCAATTGGAACTTGCGCTCTTCAGCACGTACCAGGTTTTCATAATCTGATACAATTTTCAATACGAGCTGATTCTGCTCCTCCAAAGAAATAACCTCCGCTTGGGTGGCATCGATTTTATTCTGGAGCATCAATGAGGTAGAAATTCTTTCATAATTGGCATCCTGTAACTTAAGTTTTGATAGTTTCAGATCACCTCTTTCCTTTCGAAGAAAGATGGGAAAACTAAAATTGACTCCAATTTTGTAATTGTTTGTGTTAAAATTATTGAAGTCATCGGCTTCCTGGGTCAATAAGTTGTACTGGAGGTCAAGCCTGGGCAATAAATTGTTTCTTTTTAGCGCTCGATCGATTTCCAGTCCTTGAACTTTTGCCGAAATACTTCTTAACTTAGGGTGTTCGTCTAAAAAATCTGGATCTGCGGTTATTCCTTCCAGATAAAGGGATGATGAAAGGATTTCTGCATCTGGAAATTCAGGAATCACTTGATCTTGTATTAAAAGGGGTACTTCATTCAGCCATAAATAATTACTTACCTTAAGCGAGGCCTTTGTTTTTTTCAAGCGTGCCGCCTCCAGGCTAAGACTCCTGTTCTGTACAATTATTTTTGCCTCAACTGAATCAATTGCGGCTGCTTCACCTTCTTCTACATTTCGTTTGACCCCCTCAAAACGAGTTTGGGCATTGATCAAAAAGTTCTGGAAAATAGATTCCATTTGATGTGCTTCCAGCCATTCAAAATATGCCTTGCTCGATTCATAAATCAATTCATTGACCAGAAGATCGCGTTGGGCCGTAGATTGATCCAGGAAAAAGCGGGCCTTTTTCAGAACTGCCATCCGATCATTCATTAAAAGGCCTTTCGCCAGGGAAAGAGAAATACCTGCGCTAAACAAACCTCCATCAGGAACCGTAAGGCTGGGATCCAAATACTCCCCAGTATTATTTTCAAAATTCGCTTTGAATTCAATACCATACCAAGTCGGAATTTTAAAAGCGGCATTCAATTGGTTGTAATATTCCGTAGACATGAATTCCTTTCTGGAATAATCTACTTCAATTTTAGGGTCAAAACCGCCTCTTGCCCGAAGCAAATTTGCCTCACCGGAACTGAGTTGCAGATTGGCTTGTTTGATGATCGGATGGTGCTGTTTCACGTAGCCGAGATACTCTTCAAAGCTAAGGATTTGCTCTGGCAATTCGGATTCATTCTGATTTGAAAGGGTGCTCAAATCCTGCGCATGGTTATCATGAATAAATACGAAGAACAAGAGCCCTGCCAGTATTTTAAGTTGTTGTATCATTTATTTGCTTTTTTGTTCGACTCAGGTTGATAATAGTTAGGAGGGAAGCCATTGAGCTGTCGCCAGAATTCGTACCAGATAGGCACGTCTTCAAGTAAGGCCATGGTATAGGCTCCGGATCCCACTCTGATACTTTGTGGCCATTCCACATCATTTTTATCCGGGGCGATGAGTATCCTGAACTTTCCGTTGTCACTAATGAATGTCTCAATCGCCACAATCTTGCCACCATAGGTACCGTAAGAAGCATTGGGCCAACCGCTGAAAAAGATTCCCGGCCAACCGTCAAACTGGATACGAACCTTTTCGCCCAAGTACATCAGGGGCAAATCAATGGGCTCAATAAAGGTTTCAACAGCGAGCTCATAATCAGCAGGCATGATACCGACAAGCTTTTCTCCCTCTTTAAAAGTTTCTCCTATACCCCCGAGGATCGCTTTATTGATATAACCATTTTGAGGCGCCGTAATATAAGACAGGGCATTTCGCATCTCATAATTCGTTGATTGGTTTTCTAGTTTGCTGACCTGTGCCTGAGCTTCAAACTGATTGGATTCTGCCGTAAAACGTTCACTGCGTGATTTGGCGATCTTGTCTGAATATTCAGCCGAAATTCTGCCAATCTCAAATTGTGCGTTCAATACTTCATTTTGACTAATCAGATACTTATTCTCCTGTGCGATAAGTTTTGCCTGAGCTTCCTGAAGTTTTAAGCCTTTTACCTCGACGTCAGTCATTGCTTTTAATCCTTCGCTGTGCAAAGTAACCGTTCTTTCATACTGCCGTTTAATAATTGAAAGGTTGGTTTTAGCCGCTACAAAATCGATACTGTCGCTTTGTACTTTGAATCGTGATTGTGCCAGTTTGTTTTTTGCCTGAGACAATTTTAACTCACGTTCACTTTCAAGCGCTGAAACCTGATTTTCGAGTGCTTTTATTTTTTCCTGATAAGATTGAACAGAAAGGCTTTTTGCGTCTCTTTGTTGTTTGGTCCGCTCGATCAGTTTGGGATCCTGGTATTCATTTTTAATTTCAGATATAAAAAGAATTGTGTCCCCTTTTTTTACATAATCACCTTCCCTCACGTACCATTTCTCAATCCGGCCCGGTATCGGAGATTGTATGGTTTGCGGTCTCTGATCAGGCGTTAAGGTTGTGACATAGCCATTTCCATTCACATTCTGTGTCCAGGGAAGAAAAAGAATGATCACCATGGTAACCGCAAAGACACGCAAAAATCTGTTGAAGATTTTAAAATGCCGGTTTTTTAGTGCCCTCTCGAAAGACTTATACCCGTCAAGCGCAACTTTTTGATTCAGTTTGTTATGAGATATATTAAGCATTTTCGTTCTTTTTTAGGATGCCCTCTGGCAGGGTTAATATATGGTCGCATTGGTTTTTCCAAATTGGATTGCCTGAGGCCACAACGATGGCCCAAGGATGAGCGTCATCAGTTAAATAGGATACAATATCCCTGGCCTCCTTGGCCTCAAAATGTTCAAGCGGATCTTT
>CBDUAP010000263.1:0-3464 GCA_965365165.1 uncultured Flavobacteriaceae bacterium | reverse complement strand
AATAGCAATAGTCAACGCAGCTTCTTCCGCTTCACTTATTTCGACCTCCTTGAGCCTTAAGGTCTCTATGGCCTGCTTCATCAGAAAAGTACATCCCAATACATGATGAAATCGGGTATGGTGGGCCCCGGGATAGACCAAATATGATAATCCCATTTGTGAAATCCTTCTTAGCCTCTGAAAATAAGGGTGCTCAATTATTTTATAAATCAAAGGATTTCTGACCGCAATAAAACCGTAAATCGGATCATTAAAAATTTTTAATTTTTTCAAAATATTAACGTTGTTTTTTTGTAATTTTCAAAATTAATTGCGTTCCTTGCAAGCTGCTATAATAAGCAAAAATAAAGGTTTAATTTAATTAATCACAGATAATAGATTTAGAATGAGTTCAGGAAAAATACTTTGGGTTGACGACGAGATCCAACTTCTAAAACCGCATATGCTATTTTTGGAAAAAAAGAATTATGAAGTGGTACCCTGTACCAACGGAGCAGATGCAGTAGAAAGTATTAGTGAAGAACAATTCGACATCGTTTTTCTCGATGAGAACATGCCGGGGCTATCTGGTCTGGAGACTTTGTCACAGATCAAGGAAAAATTACCCAACCTTCCCGTAATTATGATCACCAAAAGCGAGGAGGAATACATAATGGAAGAAGCGATCGGGTCTAAGATTGCAGATTATTTGATCAAACCCGTGAATCCGAACCAAATCTTGTTGAGCTTAAAAAAGAACCTTGATCTTTCACGGCTTGTTTCAGAAAAAACCACGTCCAATTACCAGCAGGAATTCAGGAAAATTTCACTTGACCTGGCCATGGTAAATACATATAAAGACTGGATCGAGCTTTACAAAAAACTGGTGCACTGGGAAATTCAACTGGAATCAATTTCTGACATAGGAATGACAGGAATTTTGGAAAGTCAGAAGGAAGAGGCAAATTCACAGTTCTTTAAATTCATAAAGAACAATTACAGAGACTGGTTTCACGGGGCTGATGCTCCAGTGCTGTCACACACCCTTTTTAAGGAAATAATTGTACCCCAGATCAAAAAGGATCCAGGAACTTTATTGGTTGTTATTGACAACCTGAGATACGACCAGATGCGGGTATTGGAACCCGTGATCAATGAGTATTACAAATCAGTAGAAGAAAAGACTTTTTTCAGCATTCTTCCAACAGCAACACAATATGCGCGTAATGCAATTTTTTCAGGATTGATGCCGCTTGATATGGAAAAGAAATACCCTCAATACTGGAAAAATGACACCGATGAAGGGGGTAAAAACCTTTTCGAAAATGAATTCCTTACAGAGCAAATAAAGCGATTGAACCTGAATCTGACGCATGATTATTTCAAAATAACTTCTTTGAGCCAGGGCCGGGACCTTGCATCGAATCTTGCAAAGATCAAGAACAATGACCTAACCGTGATTGTTTACAATTTTGTGGACATGCTTTCGCACTCCAGAACAGAAATGGAAATGATCAGAGAGCTGGCCAGTGACGATAAGGCATACAGGTCTTTGACAGTAAGCTGGTTTAAAAATTCTCCGCTCCTCGAGATCATACAAAATGCTCAAAAGATGGGACTCAAACTGATCATCACCACAGACCACGGAACGATAAACACTTCGAAGCCATCAAAAGTCGTTGGTGATAAAAACATCAGTTCTAATTTGAGATATAAAACGGGAAAGAGCCTGAGCTATAATGAAAAAGAGGTGTTTGAGGTCAAAGATCCCAAAGAGATTCTACTTCCTGCCCTGAACATCAGCAGCTCTTTCATTTTTGCCAAAGAAGATTATTTCTTTGCCTATCCTAACAACTATAACCATTACGTTAAATATTACAAAAACACTTACCAGCACGGAGGAGTTTCCCTGGAAGAGATGATTATTCCCTGTACCACATTTGAGCCCAAGTAGGACCTGCCAATCACAAGCCCTCTTATTATGATTTCAGATCATTTAATGGTCATTCTGACGAGGAGCTGATTTGCAAATCAAATATTTATACAATACGCAATAATGGGTTCTAATTTTTAAGAATTTTATACCGGAATTTACAAAGAATTTTATCAATTTTGCAAGATGAAGTTAAGCGTATCATATAAATTACCTTTAAATGAAAAAACATAATTTTAGTGCAGGTCCGTGCATCCTCCCAAAGGAAGTTTTGCAGAAGGCATCTGAAGCAGTTATCAACTTTAACGGACTGGATCTTTCACTAGTGGAAATTTCGCATAGAAGTCCTGATTTTGTAGCAGTCATGGATAAAGCCAGGGATTTGGTGCTGGAATTACTGGATCTGAAAGACAAAGGCTATTCTGCTTTATTCCTCCAGGGTGGAGCAAGTTTGGAGTTTATCATGGTGCCGTATAACCTTTTACCTGAGGGAAAAAAATCTTCATACCTAAATACCGGAACCTGGAGTTCAAAGGCCATCAAGGAAGCAAAGCTATTAGGAGAGGTAATTGAAATCGCCTCTTCAAAAGATTCGAATTTCAATTATATCCCTAAGGGGTACAAGGTTCCTGATGATGTTGCATATGTTCACTGCACCAGCAACAATACGATTTTTGGCACCCAAATGAAAGAGTTTCCTGCAACAAAAGATCAGTTGCTCGTTTGCGACATGAGCTCTGATATTTTTTCAAGAAAGCTCGATTTTAGCCAGTTCGATTTGATTTATGCAGGTGCTCAGAAAAATATGGGTCCTGCCGGAACTACACTTGTTGTTGTCAAAGAAGCCATTCTCGGAAAAACGGGACGTAAGATTCCATCCATGCTCGATTATCAGATACATATTGACAAAGACAGCATGTTTAACACACCTCCGGTTTTCCCTGTTTATGTATCGATGCTCACCCTTGAATGGTTAAAAAATATGGGAGGTCTTGATGCTATTGAAAAGCGAAATGTGGAAAAAGCAAACTTGCTTTATAATGAGATTGACAACAACCCTCTTTTCAGGGGCGTGGCAAAAAAGGAAGACAGGTCCAACATGAATGTTACTTTTGTTTTAACCGATGAATCCAAAAAAGAAAGGTTTGATCAGCTTTGGAAAGCCGCCGGAATTAGTGGGATCAACGGACATCGCTCTGTTGGTGGCTATCGGGCAAGTATCTATAATGCCATGCCCATTGAAAGTGTGCAGGTATTGGTGGATGCCATGCAGGCTTTGTAAAAACATAGAATTACAATAAAGATAAATATCATACAATGAAAGTATTAGCGAATGACGGTCTGGCAACAACGGGTGTAATGGCTCTGAAAAAAGCTGGATTTGAAGTAATTTTAAAGACGGTTGCGCAAGAACAACTTGCCGAATTCATCAACGAGAATCACGTAGACGTGCTTCTGGTGAGAAGCGCGACTAAGGTAAGGAAAGACCTTATAGACACCTGTAAATCAATCAAAATAATTGGCCGCGGTGGCGTGGGTATGGACAATATTG
>CBDUAP010000262.1:0-3528 GCA_965365165.1 uncultured Flavobacteriaceae bacterium | reverse complement strand
AAGCTTGGTAAACCCCGTCCGGTGCAAGACCAAATAGAGAGACGCTTGAGGGCTGCCCGTCCAAGTCTCCGGGTAGGTTGCTTGAGGTGTATGGCAACATGCATCCTAGATGAATGACCGTTGATTTTTTTGCGGGTAACTGCAAAAAGGTAACAAAATTCGGCTTACGGGCCGGTCAGACCGAAATTTTATTAAATAGTGCCTGAACGAAAACCTGGAAATTTTGTCGAGTACAAGGCGGGCGCAAATTTTAACCGGAGTAATACATAGAGTATTTCGAGGATTAAAATTTTCGTCCAACGAAGTAATCGGCAAAATTTGCGGTTTTCGGTCGGGCTCTATTTGGGCCGGGCCGGCATCAGCAGATCGTCATTGATTCTGAAAAAACCTTTAAAGTGCTCCAGCCAGTATGCGTAGTAAACTATATTCTCGCTGTTGAAAGTCGTGACCTCACCCCTTTTCTTTGACGCATAGATAAAGTGCATCCGGCCGCTGGGATCCACCTGGTAAACCATGGCGGCAAGATTATTATTCAGCACGATCAGGTCTCCGTTTCTAACATCATTTGCTTTAATACTGTGGGTGTTGTCTAGTAAAAGTTTCATGGGCATAAAGGTTTTGTATATCAGCCCTGCTTTGGTTGCAGCCCCGGTGTAAATGGAGTAAAATAGCCAGGAATTATCCGTGCTTCCTGTCAGTTTAGGGCGTCCACCGAAGACAACAGGCATACCAATGAACTGTTCCGCAATTGATGGGATAAACTGGCGGAAAAGTACGGCAGGTGCAGGGTCCACTGGTTTCTGGGGGGGCTGTGCTTCTATGACGCGGGAGTAGCTGGCCAGGGTCGGAACAGCCCAGATCAGAACCAGTATCAGATGTATGGTTGATCTTTTCATTTTTTTGCCCAACCTGGGAACAACGTGGTCATATGGTTTTAAAATCGTTAGATGATCCGAATCAGTATCTGAGATTTATTCCCGGCAGTTTTAAAATTTGTCGGGACATTTGTTTACACTACCTGTTTTTAAAACCTTTCGTCAAGAAAGAAAGTCGGATTACGGGCAACGCCTTGAAATAATTTGTATTGGGCGTAACATTAATCGTTACTGAAAAAAAAGTTTTTTAGAGAGATCTTTCAGTCCGGCACGAATCATGCTTTGTCTTCGGTCATATTTTTGTGCTCAACCCGACAAAAAGTCAGAAAGGATAAGAAATGACTTGTATTGATGACATTCAGACCCTTAGAGACCAGGTGATTCCAAACGGTCATGCCTCCGGTACCACCTGCTATGTTGATTCGGCCAAAGGGGCCATTATCACTGATGTTCAAGGCAAACAATATATTGATTTTGCCGGCGGCATTGCCGTAATGAATGTGGGCCACAGTCACCCCAAGGTGGTGGCTGCCATTAAAGCCCAGGCCGAGAAATTCACCCATACATGCTTTATGGGGAACCCCTATGATGTTGCAGTGCGTCTGGCCCATCGGCTGTGTGAGGTCACTCCGGGTACCTTTTACAAAAAAGCCCTTTTCGTCAATTCCGGGGCCGAAGCTGTGGAAAATGCGGTAAAAATCGCCCGTTATTACACTAAAAGACAGGGTGTTGTGGTGTTTGACGGTTCCTACCATGGCCGTACCTACCTCACCATGGCCATGACCACCAAGGTAAAGCCCTATAAATGCGGATTCGGCCCCTTGGCCCCTGAAGTGTACCGGGCTCCCTTTGGTGATTTTGAGGCATTTACCAAGTTCCTGAATTCCCGGCATAAAATTTGCTGTGTTAGTTCTTGGTGTTCTGATACATAAGAATCTGCTGAGGCTTGGCCTCTGCAAACCCTACCTAAGATCATATTTGATGGTTTATTGGCCAGCAATCTTAGCTAATCCATTTTTTTACTGAACTATACTCGATTCCCATGGTCAAATCACGCCAGATAGGAACAGTTCACCATTAGCGCTCTGCGCATAACTTCTCCAGCCCGAGTTTTTACCCAATAATGTGCTTATCCTGGAGAACAACGTAACCGGTACAATACGTTCTCAGCCAATTGGGCAAACGGGTTGATCTTACCAAATGAAATGCTCCACCGCCGACCACTATAAATTAAACGGCCAGCCATATACATTAAATCCTGCATGACTGTTCTTAACCTCCTTCGTGAGACTTTTTTTCTACGGTTGATCGGAAGATTGTTCTCATCCTGCTCCTCAAGGCTAATTTGGCCTATGATTCTAAGAATGTTGTACGCCAAAAGAGCAAGATGGAGAATCAGGCTGTTGCTGCTAAAATGGCAACTGGGGAACCGTTCTAACCCAAGATCACTTTTAATTTCTGAGTGAAATTGTTCACTGGTTCCATGATCATGGTATAAATTGATGACCTCTTGGGGGCTCAGCCCGGCGATGGTAACCCAATAGGTCTCGACTTCGATTTTGGGAAAAAGCAGGGGCTCCCCTTTTTCTTCATATCGTTCAGTCACTTTGAAGACAATCGGACGTGGCAATGCCCGCCCTTTTGGGTCAACAGTTGTTTGCCCGACCCACACACTTTTGTGTCTACAGCGAATCAATTTAACACTTTCAGTATTCTGAGCCAAGATAAGCCAACCATCCAAAGATTCTTTACGTAAATTGCGCTTAACCAAGACATCAACACCTTCGCATGTTTTTATTACTTCAAAATTATCCTGACTGTCATTTCCTGAATCAAGACGGATAAGAAGAGGTTCTTGGGTAATCTGTCTGGTTAATTTTAATATTTCTTGAATGAATTCCGGGGTGTTTTTTTGACAATGCTGGCTGCCTTCTCTAAGCTCTACATTGATTAAGTATCCTTCAGTTCCTAAGTATCCGAACATTGGTGCATAGCCATCACAGCCTTTGTATGTTCTGGAAACTCCCTCTTTTTTCGTTTTTGAATTGTCAAAAGGGCTAACGTCCAGATCTAAGGGAATATAATTGCCGACACTTGTCTGAATTGGTGAAATGGCGGGTGCTTTGCCTCGAATCATTTCAACTGAAGCTTCCTTGATAAGTTCATTGGCAGATTCCCCGATCAGGTTAATGCGTTCACGCAATGTTGATTGGGAAGGACAATTGCTGATTCCCAGAGATTGTGTAAAGAAAAATGGATCCTGCCTGAAAATTTCAATAGCGATGTAGTCTGGCTTACCAACACAAATAAGTCCCAACATGGACGAAAGGATCTCTCCATGAGAAATATTAGGATCAACACAATGTACATTCGGTAATTTTTTTAACCGCTCAGCAAAATTAATGGACTTAAGCAAAGCACCTACAGGGAGCAATCCGCTTTGACTGACAAGGTTTTCATTTCCATGTTTTACATTGATAGTAGTCGGCATCGGTCTTCACCTCCGAAGTGAATATTTTTTAATGCCATTATATTGATTTTATATTTAAATTTCAATGTGTTATGTTTATACAACAAGATTTATGCCGCTAACTCAGGTGTAATTTTATCCAAGTAAAGGAATCGCTCTGTAATTCCATTTGGGAAGATGTTC
>CBDUAP010000261.1:0-3538 GCA_965365165.1 uncultured Flavobacteriaceae bacterium | reverse complement strand
CCGCCAGCGGAGCTGTATTTGAACAGGGTAAAATGACGGCTGCACATCGTACGCTACCTTTTGATACCAAAGTCAAGGTGACGAATCTAAATAACAAGAAATCGGTTATTGTAAAGATTAACGACCGTGGTCCCTTTGTTCAAGACAGAATTATTGATGTTTCTAAAGCCGCCGCCATTAAACTTGACTTTGTGAATGATGGAGTTACCAGGGTCAGATTAGAGGTTTTAACAGCAAAATAAAATTTTAAAGTGTATGGTCAATGCGTCTTGTATAAGATGCATGTTGAGCTAAATCATCTACTTACAGCATTATAATATTGTCATGTATTGATAAACATTCTGATACTCCTTTGATTTTCTTCTTCGTTAGGTTTTTGTACATTTAGAATCATATTGTAAAACATTCATGAATTTCAGAAGAGCCACAATAAATGATATTCCGGCAATCGTGAACATGCTTGCCGATGATAAACTTGGAAGGGAAAGAGAAAATCTGCAAACGCCTTTGGCAGAAGCTTATGCATTGGCATTCCGGAAAATCGATACTGATAAAAACCAGGAGCTCATGCTAATTGAAAATGAAAATAATCAGATCCTTGGAACGTTTCAGCTTACCTATATCCAATACCTGACCTATCAAGGTGGAAAAAGAGCTCAAATTGAAGCGGTCAGGATCAGAAAGGATCGGAGGGGGACAGGGCTTGGTGAGAAAATGATGCAATGGGCCATAGCAAGGGCAAAACAGAAAGGTGCGCATGTTCTTCAGCTAACAACGGATAAACAGCGACCCGAAGCACTTCATTTTTATACCAAACTTGGTTTTATGCCAACTCATGAAGGCATGAAAATGCACTTGATTTGAAATCTTTTGACAGACATGTTGATTCGATGACAACTTTTAATAAATTTAATTATGAAAAATTCTTTTCTTTTGTTACTGTGCTTTATAGTATTCCTGCCTCTTTCGGGGCAAATTAGGGAAAGAGAGGCAATAGACAGTTTATTTGCTGATTGGAACAAAACAAATGTTCCGGGTTGTGCCCTGGGAATCATTAAGGACGATAAACTGGTTTATTCAAGGGGATATGGCAGTGCAGACCTGGAGCATGAATTGGAGATCACCCCTTCATCCGTTTTTTATATTGGTTCTGTTTCTAAACAATTTGTAACTTTTAGTATTTTACTTCTTGAAGAACAGGGAAAACTGAATCTGGATGACAGGATACAAAAATTCCTGCCTGATTTTCCTGAATATGGATCACCCCTGACCATCAGGCATTTTATTCACCACACAAGTGGTGTCAGGGATTATTTGACCCTGATGTATCTCAAAGGGCGAAATTATCTTGATGATATGGATCCCGACGAGGTTTATGAATTGATCAGGCGTCAAAAAGAATTGAACTTTTCTCCCGGAGAAAAGTACTTGTACAGCAATTCATGTTATTTCATGCTGGCCATGATCGTAGAGAAAGCTTCCGGACAGACGCTTAAAAACTTTGCACAACAGCACATTTTCGAACCCCTGGGAATGAAGAGTACAATTTTCTATGATGACAATACCGATCTGATCAAAAACAGGGTATTCAGTTATCGACCGTCCAAAGATGCAGACGGCTTCGATAATTTGATCATGAGGTTTGATCTGGTTGGTTCAGGAGGAGTATATTCGAATATTGAGGACCTTTTTCTTTGGGATCAAAACTTTTACCATAATAAGCTCGGAAAAGGGGGGCAGGAAATCATTGAAAAAATGCATACGGAGGGGCTTTTGAACAGCGGAGAGAGCAGTGGCTATGCATTTGCCCTGAACAATGGTAATTATAAGGGTCTGAAAACGGTGAGTCACGGTGGTTCTCTTGCAGGTTACCGTGCCCAGTTGATGCGTTTTCCTGAACAACATTTTTCCGTGATTTTACTGGCCAACAGGGGGGATGCAAACCCAACTGCACTAAGCTATCAGGTCGCTGACATTATTTTGGAGAATGAATTTATAAAAGCTCCCGCAAAAAAGGAAGCTGCAAAGGTTGTCGATGTAGCTGCGGGATCACCTCAATATTCTTTTCAGCAACTAACCGGGACATATGAGATGCAACCCGGTGCCTCATTGGAACTAAGTATTCAAAATGATTCTCTTCACGTGGTTCAAACCTGGAACAAAGCTGCTTATAATATTGTTCCAACAGCAGGAAATACTTTCGAATTGCCGGGTAAACCTGAGGTTCAATTTGTATTCTCGGATTTCAAAAATGATCAAACTCAAATTCTTACTGTAATCCAAAATGGAAAGGAAACATCCTGTAAAAGAATAAATAAGACAAATCAGGATGATATTGACCTGGATGCCTATACAGGTATTTATTATAGTGAAGAGATAGATGCCAGGTACCGCTTTTTTGTTGAGGATGAAAAATTGAATGTGCAAATTGCAAATAATGATCCGATCACCCTGGAAGTTTACGGCATGGATCAGTTTGTATCAGGCCGAACCTTAGTGCACTTCAACAGGTCGGAAGGAATCCCCGTTGGATTTGATCTTGATGCAGGGCGCGTCAAGAATTTAAAATTTGAGAAGATGTAGAAGCATCTTGGGAAGAATCTAGTATACAGGACAAAAACACAGGTTATGGTAAACGAAGTCATTGGTGCAGTATTGCAAATTCTTGTTTTCGCCGCGATCCCTTTTTTGGTTTATGTCATAAGATACCGAAAAGTGAAGGGGTTTCTGGAGTATGTAGGATTGAAACCATCAACAAAAAGGGCAAATTATCTGGCCGTTTTTGCCTCTTTGCTGTTTGCTGTGCCCGTGCTGATATTAATACTTATAAGCGATGAAATTAAAACCATCATGTTTGATCCTGAAAGCGTAACCGGGAAGATAAGGGAGATGGGATTTGGAATCAGTTCGGTGTTCATCCTTCTCATGATCGCCCTGCTTAAGACATCATTTGCAGAAGAATTATTATTCAGGGGTTTTCTTGCAAAAAGACTTATTGCTGTTTTGGGCTATTCAAAAGGAAATCTGATACAGGCAGTACTCTTCGGAATCATTCATACCATCTTATTTGCGATGATTACCAGTAATGCTGTCTTTTTAATGCTTATATTTATGATTCCGTCCCTGGGTGCCTATGTTTCAGTTTATCTCAATGAAAAAGTGGCTGATGGCAGTATCATTCCCGGCTGGATATCACATGGGCTGGCCAATGTTCTGGCTTATGTAATTGTTGGATTTGTGATTTGAGTTAACCCTTTGGGCGATGTGTTTTTTTAAACAGACTAACCTGTCGGAAATGAAGTGTTAAATAATATAAGAATCGAATTTAAAATATAATTAATGAAGAAGCAACTACTCATTTTTTTAATATGCAGTATGACTTGGAGTTATGCAACAAAGGCACAAGACAATTGCGCCTGCTGCGATGAGAAGCATGAACAGTTTGATTTCTGGGTAGGTGACTGGTATGTTTTGGATGTAGAAGGTAATCGTGTAGGGGAGAATAAAATTTCAAAAATTGAAGGCAACTGTATTTTAT
>CBDUAP010000260.1:0-3589 GCA_965365165.1 uncultured Flavobacteriaceae bacterium | reverse complement strand
TTTCGATGACAGGAAAATGGCCGTTGGTCCATCCGCCCCGCCGATGATACCGATGGCTGCTGATTCCTTGGGCAGAAAACCCAAAGCCAGTGCACCCAGAAAAGTTATAAATATGCCTGCCTGGGCCGCAGCGCCCAAAAGCATGAGGACCGGTCGTGCCAGAAGCGTTGAAAAGTCGGTCATGGCACCAATGCCAAGGAATATCAAAGGCGGATAAATGCCCTGGGTTACACCAAAATACAGGTAGTGCAGAACAGAATTATTTTCATAAATGCCAAGGCCCAGCCCCTTGAAAATCGGAATGTTCCCCACGAGCATGCCAAATCCGATGGGAACCAGCAACAAGGGTTCATAATCCTTTGCAATGCCCAGATATATAAAGATCATACCAACGATGATCATAATAATATTTCGGTAGTCGCACAGATAAAACCCGGTGTTCTGAAAAAATTCTAAAAATAAAGTATCCATTGATTTCGCTTTCTTTCAATTTTCCATGGGCATCAAAACATTAACCGTAAGTCTTAGGGCCATGGAAACAATAAAATCCAATTAAGAAACGGCACGGATGAATCTTTCCTCATCCCATCTGAAATACCCCTGTTCATCGGCACACAGAATGCCGGATTTAACCAGGAAATTTATGTTGGCATGGGGTTCTTTAAGGCCGGAAAGCTCAGCCATGCGCAAAAGCTTTGGCAAAGAAATCACATCATCCATGGTCTGAACCAAAAGGTTATACTGCCGGCATATCTGTTTTTGAGCCTCAGTGAGGACCAGGTGCTTTTTAGGGGTACCCGCCTTGCCGGCAGACTTAGATTTTGAATCAAACAGTTTTTTTATTCTTCCGGGATTATCATACAGGGCCACCAGCTTATGAAGCTGGGCAATCAGGACGGACAGGGAGACAAGCCCTGTAAACACAATAGTGACGCCCACAACAGAAATGGCCCATCCGTTATGGGCGCTTATGGCCTCAAGTCCATAAAGAACGCCAACCGCGTCAACTCCATTCAAGACTCACCTCTTTATTATTAATTTTTAAATAACGCCTGTTTCGGCAAGATTTGAACAAAAGGGGGCTTTTTCCTTACAGAACTGTTGCCATCCTTCCATAATTATAGCTGCCATCTGGGTATCATGGCCGGTCAGATCAAGGATCTTCAGGCAGGATACAACCCAGACAGCCCCTTTTTCCAGCACCGTAATTGTGGCAGTATTTGTGCCGTTCAAGCTCACCATTGACAGGCCTGCAAAATCCCCTGGCCTGTTGAGCACCACAGCCCTACCCTCTTCCATGGCCACAAGCAGAGCACCTTCTTCCAGAAGAAAGAAAAACTGGGTGTCATGACCTGCCTGTGCCAAAATTTCACCAGGCACAACCGTCCTCCGTGAAAACAGCGGAACAAGACTGTCAATATCCCGGGCGTCAAGGCCCTTAAAGATGATAGATTCTGATAAGCATGCTGCAGAACTGTCCATACGCCTCCTTAAATTATCATTGGAGTTTGAAGCAAGTTACCTTTGAGAAAAAGTATTCAAGCATATTTTATAAATTCTGTCGAGCGTAAAAAGATCCGGTCCAGGACAATCAGATGTAAAAACAAGATTAATCTCCAGTTAAGTTGGCCTTTGTTTTTTCAAAACAGGCTCTTAATCATACCAATATTGTAGACCTTGGTAGTACTGCCGGCGCCTCTGAAATTAAGGCATAATATTATTTACATTCACATTGACGTAACGTAGTATTTTTTATCAACTATGACTTGAAAATAAAAAAATTGAACAGAAATTGCGGTCCTAAACTTAAAATTCAAACCAAACAGGAGATTGTGAGTGCAAAAGAGACTTGGTCAAGCTACGCAAAAAGCACTAAATCTGTTTTTCATTTTGTTCCTTGTAATCGGTTCGTTGATATCAGTGTCAAGTGCCTGGTTCTATCGGGCAGAGCTCAACACATTTTTTTCTGAAATAAAAACGCAAGAGAAAAATGCTTTGAGTCATCAGCATAATGATATCACAGAAAGGTTTAATGACATCATCGGGGACTTAATATTCCTATCGCGCCAAAACGAGCTCCTAACGTATTTAGATCTTAAAAATATTAAAACGAAAAGGGATATTCAAAAAGAATACATTGCAATGTTGTTGGCCAAAAAAACTTATGATCAGATCCGATATATAGATAACAATGGTATGGAATGCGTGCGGGTCAATTTCACAGATGGAAATCCAGAGGCTGTTCCTGCAGAAAAGCTGCAAAATAAGGCCAAGCGTTATTATTTCACTGATACTATTAAATTAGGGAGAAAGGAAATCTTCGTCTCTCCTCTGGATTTGAATATTGAACATGGCAAAATAGAGGAACCCCTCAAACCAATGCTTCGCTTTGGTACCCCTGTTTTTAATAATAATGGGGAAAAACATGGCATAGTGCTACTCAATTACCTTGCTAAAAATCTTTTAGATTACATTCGGGAGAAAAAAATTGGAGAACCGAGCGAAAACATGTTGCTTAACACGGAAGGATATTGGTTGTTAAACTCAATCAAAAAAAAGGAATGGGGGTTCATGTTTGACAATAAGGATCGACTTTCTTTTGCTGTGGATTATCCCGAAGAGTGGCGCATGATTCGTAAACAGAAATCCGGCCAGATAAATACTGGAAATGGGTTGTTTACATTCATTACTATTTATCCATTGCAAGAAGGGCATAGATCCAATTCAGGTTCGTACCCCTCATACAAACCAAGTGTGAAGAAGTCAAATTCCTCAGAATATTTTTGGGTGCTGGTTTCCCATATACCCTTTGAAGTTATGAAAAGCTATAAACGAGAATTATTAAAAAAGATTTTTGCCATTGGGGCAGGATCATTTTTATTAATCTCATTTGGCTCGTGGCAATTAGCTTTCGCTATAACCAAACATCGTAGTTATCAAGCCCAGCTAATCGAATTGGCCTATTATGACTCGTTAACCAGACTACCAAATAGAAAATTTTTTTTTGATCGACTGAAAAAGGAAATCTCACATGCACATAGACATGGACGTCGTTTCGGCTTGTTATATGTTGACTTGGATGGCTTCAAAAAAATAAATGATACAATGGGCCACGATGCCGGAGATGAACTTTTGATAAAGGTCGGTTCAGCGCTGGAAAAAACTTTACGCAAAGAGGATACTGTGGGGCGTTTAGGTGGGGATGAATTCGCCGTAATTTTATCTGAAATCAAGGTACCTGAAGATGTTAAGCAGGTAGGTGAAAAAATTGTGTTGGCAATGGGTCAACCATTCCGACTTAAGGCAGGGATTGCTCAAATCGGAGCCAGCGTTGGTGCAGTCATTTTCCCTGATCATGAGATTTCAATGGAGCGCCTTATTAAACGGGCAGATAGTGCCATGTACAGAGCTAAAGCAGCGGGAAAGAGTACCTGCATCATGGCGTCAACTGATGCCTGACAATATCCCCTGGATATAGTGCAGTGCCGGGATAAAAATTGCGGGTGCATTGATCTCGCCCCAACACCACTATATTATACCTGGATGGACCCCGAACTGGACCGTATATAAATTCAAACCAGGTAAAGAC
>CBDUAP010000259.1:0-3618 GCA_965365165.1 uncultured Flavobacteriaceae bacterium | reverse complement strand
TGACGAACAAATACCATAAATATTAAGTCTACAATAAGCTTTGTTGTTTTTTTTCTGAAACGCCGGCGCGTGAAACTTTCACTTCCGAAGGCCTCAGCTCCGAACCCTTTAGTTTAAAAATTCAGTCATTCAACCATTCACGCATTCATGCATTCCTCCATTGCAGCATTGCCTCATTGCAGCATTGAATACAGACCTTGCGAATGAAGCGTATTATACGTATTTTAGATTCCATACGAATCCCAATTACGAAGCCAAGTATGACACAGCAACAATCCGAAATTAAGACCCATCATACCTTTTGCCGCATATGTGAGTCTTTATGTGGTCTTGAAATCAATACAAAAAACAATAAGGTTCTGGCGATCAAGCCTAATCAGCACCACGTTGCTACGGACGGTTTTTCTTGTGTAAAGGGCCTGTATCAGCACGAGATGTACCAGTCACCTGACCGGTTAAAATACCCTCTGAAGCGGAATGAAGACGGTTCGTATAGTCGGGTTTCATGGCCACAAGCCTTAGAAGAAATAGGCGATAAGGTAAAACAGTTGCACAAAGATGAAGGTGCTGATGCCATTGGCATGTATGTAGGCACGGCAGCCGGTTTTAGTGTTTTACACCCTGTTTTTGCTCAGGGTTTTATGACCGGATTGGGTTCTAAAAGCATGTACAGTTCATCTACACAGGATTGTTCAAATAAATTTGCTGTTTCAAAACTGCTTTACGGATTTCCTTTTACCTTGCCTTTTCCGGACCTTGACAATACCAATTGTCTCATTATTGTTGGCGCCAATCCGATCGTGTCAAAATGGTCCTTTTTGCAGGTGCCCAACCCAAGCAAGAAACTGAAAAACCTGGAAAGAAGGGGCGGTAAATTATATATTATTGATCCAAGAAAAACAGAAACCGCAAGGATTGCGGGAAAGCACTTCTTTATCCGTCCTTCCACTGATGTGTTTTTTTACCTTTCTTTTCTTCACGAACTCATCTATCAAAACGGAGTGGATGATCAGTTTGTTCAGGATCACAGCACGGGGATAAATGCCATCACTGAATTGGTAAAAGATTGGTCTCCTGAACGAACAGCGGAGGTAACTGGAATAAATGCTTCGGATCTTAAAAAAATGGTTGGCGATTATATTCAGGCAGACGGTGCAGCATTGTATTGTTCTACCGGGGTCAATATGGGTGGTAACGGATCACTGGCTTATTGGTTGCAGGAAGTCATCAATGCTATTTCAGGAAATTTGGACAAAAAGGGGGGCACCCTTGTGGGAAAAGGGGTCATGGATTTTATAAAGTTTGGGGTCAAAAAAGGGATCCTGATGCGTGAGGATAAGAGCAGGGTTGGCGGTATGGCTTCTGTAAATGATGCTTTTCCGGGTGGACTGATGGCAGATGAAATTCTCACGCCAGGCAAAGGACAGCTCAAGGCCCTTTTTGTCACCGGTGGAAACCCGTTAATTACCATGCCCAATTCGGAGAAATTAAAATCTGCCCTGCAAAAATTGGAGCTCCTTGTCAGTCTCGACATATACCAGAATGAAACGAGTTCAGAGGCCCATTATGTTTTGCCTTGTACTGATCCGTTGCAGCGACCTGATCTCCCGTTTATTTTTCCGTTAATGCTTGGCCTGCAGCAAAAACCTTATATGCAGGCCACTAAAGCCGTATTGGAACCGGAAGGAGAACAACTGGATGAAAGCTCCATATATCTCAACCTGGCAAGGGCATGTGGTATGCCTCTGTTTGGTTCAAAAATAGCACAGTCTTTTTTTACAGGGATCCAGAAGTATTACTCGAAAAAAAATAATAAAGACCTGCCGTCCTTGCCCCAGGAGGCACTTCTTAACGGGTTGTTACGACTCACTGGGCAATCCTCTTTTAGAAAAATTCAGAGAAGTGGCAATGGAATTCTGAGTAAGGAACACCTTCCAGGAAGTTTTGTCCCTGAAAGGGTCATGACTCCCGGTAAAAAAGTCAATTTGGCTCCGGACGCCCTGCTGGAGGAAACGCAAAAATTGGCAAGTGACTTTGAAAGGGAAAAGGCCAACGTGAATCGGTTTAAACTGATCACCAAACGCGCTGTTACGACCCATAATTCATGGACACATAACATTGAGCGTATGACCTCGAAAGGGAGAGATACCAATTATGCCTATTTGCACCCCGCAGATATGAAAGACCTTCATTTGAAGGAATTGGATCTCATTGATGTCAGTTCAGAAACGGCTTCCATCAGGATTGCGGTTAAAAGTTTAACGACATTAATGCCAAAAACAATTGCCGTGCCTCATGGTTGGGGGCATCAACATGCAAAAGGCTTACAACACGCTAATAAAACCAAGGGAGTTAATGTCAACATTCTGGCTGCAGATGGTCCTGAAAAACTGGATCAGGTATCCGGAATGGCCCATTTAACAGGTATTTTAGTAGATGTAGAAGCAGCAAAGGAAGTCCAGGAGCCCACCTGGTCAGGAATGTAATCTGAACGAACAGAAATTTATCGCATAAATGAGATAATCAAAGAGATTTGTTTTGTAAATTTAATTGATAATTCCTGATGATACATTCAAGATGTATTCATAACTACTAGTTCTTTTAATATTTAAAGTGATTGATTCATTTTCAAAAAACATTAGAATTATGAGAAAAATAATATTTGTTGCAATCGTTTTGATGTACCCATTTATTTTGAACGCTCAAAAAAGTAAACCCTACAGGGTCTGGATTCATCAAATGGATCATACGGAAGTATTAAAGGGTTTTTTATACAGTGTTGATGAGTATTCGATTAAAATAAGTAAAAATAGATCTGACATTGACAGCGCATCTGTATTTGTTGTGGATGTAAAGGGTATAGACCTGATCAAATTGAGGAGAAAGGGAAGAATTGGAAGAGGTGCCGGTATTGGGGCTGCATCAGGAGCACTGTTGGGTGGTATCATGGGTTTGGCGGATGGTGATGATGAACCCGGGTGGTTTAGCGCAACCAAAGAAGAAAAAGCTGTTGGTGGAGGAGTATTATTGGCTATACCCGGTGCCGTCGTAGGGGCCGGAGTGGGCGCGATAAAGAAAAAAATTGTAATTGACGGGAATTTGGAAAATTATAAAATGCATCAACAAAAATTACGGGCTTTTGCATTAAATTCAAATGATGGCGATTAATATTCATTGAAATATTTAAGCATCTATGCCTGCATCCATTTATAAAATCATTTTTTACCCAGACGCTCGCCCGTGAAACCTTTACTTCTGAAGGGGTCGGTTCCCAAACCTTTAGTTTATACTTCTTTTCTTCTTTTAGCTTTATAAAAAAGGACCAAACCGAAGAATGAGGTTCACGAACACCTTAATAAATAATAATAAGGAACAGTGAGAAAAATCTAGGTTGCAAAAAAATTCACGGCGTCACAAGGCATGTAATTTGAGAGTCACCGCCTATTTATTTGAATACCATTCCTGTTGATAAAATTTATTGTAATGAAGATTCACTGATTCGCTACGCTGAATCCCCGCCTGCAGGCAGGCGGGTTCGATTCCACACATTCATTCACGAATTCCACCCCTCAATGCATTCAATCATTAAGGCAAAAACCTTTCCTTCCCTTTCAAGCC
>CBDUAP010000258.1:0-3661 GCA_965365165.1 uncultured Flavobacteriaceae bacterium | reverse complement strand
GGTTTGGTTTCTTTTTCTAAAAATGAAGGAATATGGTCTCCCTTTTCTCCTTTTACAAAACCGGGCAAAACTGATTTATCCTGCTCAGCCCCCTGATCTGCTTTTCCAAATACTTCTTTCCACCCGGGCATCGTAATTTCTTTTCCACTTGTTTTAAAAACAATATCACCTGCTTTTCCATGAACATGGGTATGAGCAACCTGGCAATCTTCATAGAATGAGGCAATAAAACGGCGGGTAATGATATCATAAACCACTTGCTGATGACTTGATAATTTCATCTCCATTCCCGTTGGAATCATGGCATGATGATCCGTCACTTTTTTATCATTGAAAATCTTAGACGATTTTTTTAGTTTTTTTGACAGAATCGGATGTGTTAGTGCCGCATAATTCGTGAGACGGGTGAGAATCCCCTTTACTTTTGGGAAAAGGTCATTAGGTAAAAACGTGGTATCAACCCTGGGGTAGGTAATAAGTTTCTGCTCATATAATTTTTGAGCAATGTTCAGTGTCTCTTCTGCAGTATATCCGAATTTGGTATTACAATACACCTGCAAACCGGTCAGGTCAAAAAGTTTTGGTGCATATTCCTTGCCTTTTTTGCGTTCTATCGCAATCACTTCAAATTCACTTGATTTAGCCTTTTCGGCAAAGTCGGCTCCCTCTTCCTTGTTTAAAAACCTGCCATCTTCATATTTGAAAAGAGTGTCCCTGTAAAGGGTTTGTAATTCCCAGTAGGGTACAGGTCTAAAATCAGCAATGGTTTTAAACCTTTCAACCACCATGGCCAGGGTAGGGGTCTGCACCCTTCCAACCGACAAAACCTGCCTTTCTTTGCCATATTTAAGCGTATACAACCGGGTGGCATTCATCCCCAGCAGCCAATCACCGATGGCTCTTGAAAACCCGGCATAATACAATGGGTCATAATCGCTTGACGGTTTGAGTGATTCAAATCCTTCTTTTATGGCTTCTTCCGTAAGTGATGATATCCATAGCCTTTTCATGACTCCTTGATAGCCTGATTCCTGGACCACCCATCTTTGTATCAATTCACCCTCCTGTCCTGCATCACCACAGTTAATGACAAGGCTTGCTTGCTCAAAAAGATTTTTGATGATACCAAACTGCTTTTGAATACCCGCATTCTTATTAACTTTGATCTTGAATTTTTCAGGAAGCATAGGAAGGCTGTTCAAATCCCATCTTTTCCAATGTGCTTTGTAGTCATTGGGTTCCCATAATGTGCATAGATGGCCAAAAGTATAGGTAACCGCGTAACCATTCCCTTCAAAATAGCCATCACGTTTGGTGTTGGCTCCCAGCACTTTGGCGATTTCTCTTGCTACACTTGGCTTTTCGGCTATACAAACCTTCATGGACCCCTTGATTAATTTTGACGCAAAATAAATAAAATTGGCCGTTAAATACTCAGGTTTTAATGAAATATGAGCGCTGCAAATTCAAAAAAAAACTTACTCCAGTTTGGAGTAAGCTTGTGGTTTGATGTTCAATAAGTTATTTAGATCAAAATTCCCGCGGTCTCTTTTTTCTTCGAATACCAAAGTAAAAAAACACCAATTAAAATTACCATTGCGGACAGGATCAGGCTTACGATTCCTATATTCTCCATGGCATCACTCATGAAGAATGTATGACTATTTTGGGCAATGATTCCCAGGAGAGATACCGTAAATATGGTTGTAGCAAGTTTTTTTCTCAAAAGAAGAAGGATACAAGCTAAGGTGCCCCCGAATACCGCAATGGCAAAGGCAGCAGTAACCCAAGAAGGAATGTTTTCATAAAGGGCCTGTTGCTCCTGAGGAAGGGCAGCCAGATCTTCATCGGTCATGTATGCTTGCTGTAAATAGAAATAAACACCCATTAAATTCCAAATAAGTGCTGCAATACCGATAATCCAAAAATCAATTTGAGGTTTTTTTGTTGATTCAGACATGATGATAAAATTAAGTGTTAATAGAATAACAATATAGGTATATTATTTAAAATGAGCAAGATAGAGGTTTGTTGAAATGAAAACATACGGGAGAGGCAAGACCTGAGGCAAATAGAATCCAAAAAAAAACCTATTCAATTGCTGAATAGGTTTGCTAAGGTGCTAGGTTATTTCTATAATCCATAATGCCTGTGTTCTGACCATTGAACTCTTTTTGTTCTTTTGAAATTGCCAAAATAATGGCTTTCAGTGCCTTGAGTCTTTGGTGCGTTAATAATAGTTCTCATGATATTAATTGTTTGATGTATTGAACAATAAGTTTGATATTAGTGACCAAAATTTCTGTATTCTGACCATCTGATTCTTTTTGTGTTTCTGAAAGTTGAAAAATCGATATATTTTCTTGATTCAGATTCTGTGGGGGTGCTTAGGAACGTTTTCATAATAGTTGTTTTTTAATGTGTTTCTATTATATAGACGCATGATCTTACTAAAATGTTACAGTACTATGTAAAACAAGGTACTATATTAACAATATTTTAACACTAAAGGCCTTAAAATCAAATGAAAATAGGAAAAGAAAAATAAATAAAGCTTGGCCTTAAAAAGTATGACAGCATCATTTTTGAATTAAAATACCCGGCTGAAGCAATTCAAATCCTTCATCAGTCTTTGCTTTTTCAACCATTTTTTTAACATCACTTAGCAGCCCTTTGGCATCATAAATAACACCGTCTTTGATGGTGTATTTTACACCGCCAACACGAACAACTTTATTATCATCCGTCAATTTGATGGCTCCTGTTCCATAAAGGGACTTTAAATTGCGCAGCGGATTTTCTTCTAAAATCACAAAATCAGCGAGTTTACCGATTTCAACAGAACCTATTTTGTCGTCCATATTCAAGGCTTCCGCACCATTTAAGGTCGCGGCCCGAATAACCTCAAGCGGATGAAACCCCGCTTCTCTTAATAATTCCAGTTCTCTGATATAGGCGAAACCATAGAGTTGGAATATATAACCGGAATCGGATCCGGTGGTAACCCTGCCGCCACGGTTTTTGAATTCATTTACAAAAGTCATCCAGAGCGAATAATTCTTTTTCCAGGCAATTTCCTGTTCAGTACCCCAATAGTGCCAGTAGGAGCCATGGGATATTTTACTGGGCTGATAAAACTTCCATAGGGAAGGCAAGGTGTAATCCTCATGCCACTCGGCTCTTCTCGCCTTGTGCAGGTCACGGCTTGCTTCGTAAATATTAAAGGTAGGATCAAGGGTAAAATCAAGGGCAAGTAGCTCATCCATGACTGCATTCCAATGATCTGAATAAGGTTTTGCGGCCTGTTCCCACAATCGTCCGGCTTCCTCAAATCTATGTTGTTCATTGTTGTAATTGTAGTCTATGGGATAATGCTGAATAGTTTTGTCTTCGAACAAAGCTTCAGGCAAACCGTACCAGTGTTCCATGGTCGTTAATCCTGCCCTGGCAGAGTGCAGCACGTTCCATCGGGCAACACTCATCTGTGCATGATGACAGGCAGAACCGAGGCCCAGTTTTTTATTTTCGTCCAGGGCGGCTTCCATGATCTCGGGCTCAGCTCCGAAAAATTTAATTCCGTCAGCGCCCCTTTCTGCATTGGCCCTTACCCATTGCCTGGCCATTTCCGGGCTCGCTATGGTTTTGCCCTTGAGCGGGTCAA
>CBDUAP010000257.1:0-3672 GCA_965365165.1 uncultured Flavobacteriaceae bacterium | reverse complement strand
CCTTAAATTTTTCATCAAGTTTTTCCTGATACTCATGTCTTTTTTTATGAATCTTTTTGGTTGCTTCACTAAATCTATGCCAAACCTCTTCTCTTAATTCACGGGCAACAGGGCCAATATCTTCCTTCCACATCTTGTGTAAAATCTGTAATTCCTTAAAGGAATGATTCACATCTTCTTCATTGGCAAGAGCTTCAGCCTTTTCAATAAGTTTTGCTTTTTCCTCAAGATTGTGTTTAAAATCGAGATCTCTAAAATCATTGTTTAAATGCAGTAGGTCGTAGAATCTTTCCACATGATGATGATAAGTGCGCCAAACGTCATTGTATTTAGCATGCGGAATCTGCCCGACTTCCCTCCATTGGTCCTGGAGGTTTCTGAAATTTTTATACATAGTAGATGCTTCCGCGTTATCAATCAAACTTTTCAATTCATCAATAAGCTTCAATCTCAATTCAAGATTCTCCTTCTGAACTCTTTCTATTTCTCTATAAAATTGTTGACGTTTTCTTTTATATTCACTAATAAGTTCATCAAATTTATGCTTTAGGGGTTCAGAATAGAAGAAATCAGCCTCTTCACCACCAGCTTTGACAAAGGCTTCTTTTTGCTCAGTTAAAAAAGATTTAAACTTCTTTTGAAATTCTGTTTTTAAACTTTCAATCTGATTTTTCACCTCTTGAATCTCAAAATCATGTAAAAGTTTTTTGGTCATTTCAACGATACCTTCTAGGGATAAAGCCGCTAGGTCAAACTCAGGTACCTTCTTATCCTTTTTTATTTCTTTCTCAGAAACTGCAGGTTCAATCTTTTCAGTATCATTTTCTTCTGCTACCGATTCATTTTTTATTTGCTCCACTGGTTTCTCAGGTGTTTCGATTTTCACCTTCTCCTCTTGAACCTTAGTCTCTTCTTCATTTTTTTTCACCTTTTCTTCATCGGCAATGTCACCAACCGTTTCATCTTTTAATTCTGCCTTATCATCACCTGTCTCAGCATTCTCAACAAGGGCATCTTCCTTCTGATTATCATCCCCTACACGCTCCTTTTCAACAGGTTTGTCCGGAGTTTTTTCATTTTTCTTACTTGCATCTTCTCCTGTTAATTCAGATGATAACTGATCATTATTTTCGTCTAACATTGTTTCATGTTTAAGGTTCCTAAAATTTACTTTAAAAAAGTGTTGAAAGATACTAATAGCCCAGCAAAGCGCAAAACTATGTTAAAAATAAGATGGACAAATTTAAATTGGTTGCGCAGCCGATTAAGAACTCCAAATGGTCCAGGCCCTTTCTGCCTGAAATTCAAGCATGGACTTTCCATTCATTACGGTAGCTCCTTTGCTTTCTCCCATTTTTAGAAAGGAGGTCTTTTCCGGGTTGTAAATAAGGTCGTACAGAAAATGTCTGTCAGTAATGAACTCATATGGAATATCTGGCTTTTCATCAAAGTGTGGAAAGGTACCCACAGGGCTGCAATTAACGATCAATTCATGCTCCCTGATGATGTTTTTATCCAAAGCCGTATAACTTATCATTCCAGGACCTGATGGCTTTCTGGAAACAAACAAATATTCAATTTGCATGGCATCCAAAACGAATGCAACAGCCTTTGATGCACCACCCGTTCCCAGGATCAGGGCTTTATTCTGGTATTTCTTCCAACCTGACCTCAAGGATTTTTCAAAGCCATAAGCATCTGTATTATAGCCTTTTAAACTATTATCCGAAAGAATTTTGATGGTGTTTACGGCCCCAATCTGGGCTGCCTGTTCATCAATTTCATCCAAATAGGCGATGATACTTTCTTTATAGGGAATGGTGACGTTCAAACCGGCTAAATATTCTATATCCTTTAAAACCTTTTCCGGAAATTCTTCTATTTCATTCAGGTCATAATTCACGTATTCGTATTGAAATAGGCCCAGGGTTTTAAATTTTTCGTTAAAGTATTTCCGGGAAAATGAATAGGAAATTTGCTTTCCCACCAATCCAAATTTCTTCTTTTTTTGATTCATGATCCTTATTCCATTTTCCGATTACGACCAGGATTGACTTCATTTAGTGCTTGATCCTATTATTGATTCGAAGCCTGACCCCTACTTTTATTATAATGATTTACGGCACTTCTTACACTCTTGTGTTTCAGCAGTAATTCTTTGGCTTGTTTTTCATCAATCCCCAGTTCCTGGGCTACCATGAGGGTTCCTCTTTGCACCAATTTTTCATTGGAAAGCTGCATGTCGACCATTTTGTTTCCCTTGACCCTGCCTAGTTTGACCATGACAGAAGTTGAAATCATGTTCAATACAAGTTTTTGCGCCGTTCCCGACTTCATTCTTGTGCTGCCTGTTACAAATTCAGAACCCACAACAACTTCAATAGGATAGGTTGAGACTTCTGCTACTTTTGAATTGAGATTACAGGTCACACATCCGGTCAGCACCCCGTGTTTGTTGGCTTCAATTAATCCCCCTATCACATAGGGCGTTCTCCCGGAAGCCGCTATACCGATGAGCACATCTTTTGAATTGATATCGAATTTCTTCAAATCTTTCCAGGCCAGTTCCATGTCATCTTCGGCGTGCTCAACCGCTTTTCTAAGAGCCCCGTCGCCCCCGGCTATGAGTCCAATGACCCAATGATCAGGTACACCGTAGGTTGGAGGGCATTCAGAGGCATCAAGAACACCAAGTCGGCCACTTGTTCCGGCTCCAATATAAAACAACCTGCCCCCCTCTTTAAAACGTTCAACAATTTCAATAACCAGAGGCTCGATTTGGGGAATTGACTTTTCAACAGCCAAAGCCACCTTCTGGTCCTCCTTGTTCATATTGGTCAGTAAATCCAGAACACTCATGTGTTCCAGGTTGTCATAATAGGAAGCTTGCTCCGTAGTAGATTTAGTAGACATTGCCTATGCTTTTTTCTTAATTAAAATCAATCCCAAAATTGTTATTGCGCCGTTAACGGCAATACTGATGAATCCGAAGTCAAAATTAAAGGAATTTTTCAGATAAATACTCATCAGGTAAGTGATTACGGGAGAGGCCACACACACAAACGGAACCCACTTGTCCTGAACCTTTACAGAAGTGAACATTCCGAACAAGTACAAACCCAGCAAAGGGCCATATGTATATCCTGCAACGTTAAATATGAGCGAGATGACGTCACCCCTGCTCCCTGAAAACAACATGATAATGAGGAACACGACGACTGAAAATCCAAAAAGCACCCGGTTCTTTAATTTCCTTTTGTCCTCACTTGATCGCTTTGACATATCCATAAAGTCATAGGTAAAGGAGGTTGTCAAAGCGGTCAAAGCCGAGTCAACACTCGAAAATGATGCCGCAATAATACCCAATAAAAAACTGATGCCTGTGATAAGGCCCAATTCATTCAGGGCCAGATTTGGGAAAAGCGTGTCCGTGTCCAAAAACCTCCCGTTTTCTCCTAAGGGAAGGGAAATATTGATAGAATCTGCATAGATATACAAGAGGATACCGAGGCCTAAAAACAGGAACTGTGTCATCGCCAAAATCAGACTAAATGTCAGCGTATTTTTCTGAGCATCCCATTGATTTTTGCAGGTGAGGGTTTTTTGCATCATATTCTGGTCGAGGCCCATCATGGCGATCGCAATCAAAATACCTGCCACAAACTGCTTGTA
>CBDUAP010000256.1:0-3689 GCA_965365165.1 uncultured Flavobacteriaceae bacterium | reverse complement strand
AACAATTCATTGAATAAGAGAACAAAAACAATAAATTAAAAGATGATGAAAATCAAAATATTTATTTTATGCACATTTTTATTGGCCTTTCAATATGGGAAAGGACAGGAATCAGAGAAGGAAAATACAGAAGCCGATGATTTTACTTCAGAATCAGGCCAGAGCAACGATTCAAAGGCTATGGATGCTACTGCAACTCAGTGGAGCTTTCAACTGGCATATCAATCAATGCCAGATTATCATGACGATTTGATCAATGGAATCCAACGTCCGTCTGGTCTGGACAATTATTTACAGTTAAGAATAGTCGCGCCTATTCCATTAAAATCACTAACGATTCTTCCGCGTTTAACGGTGCGTCACTATGAGGATGTCAATACCGGAAAATCAGGATTTGGAAATACTGAACTTTTTGCACTGATTATTCCCAAGGCTACAGATTGGGGCTCAGGTCGTGCGGGAATTGGTCCTTTGGTTACAGCCCCGGGCAGTGAAGGTGTTTCAAAGGATGAATGGGGTTATGGATTTGCGGGAGCGATAGTGAATAATTCCGGTCAATGGTTTTATGGGGTGTTATTGTCTCAGTCATGGCGAAGCATTGACCCCCGGACTTTGCCCGCAGGTCAGTCTGATGCAAATCCGCTTGGAATTGCTCCATTTTTAAATTATCGTTTTGGAACGACAGGAATGTACTTAGGAACTGCAGATATGGTGGCATTATATGATTGGAACACCAAAGGGTTTTACCTTCCGGTTGGTTTACGTTTTGGAAAAGTATTTGTCAGGCCCAAGGGTTCATGGAATGCTTATGCAGAATACAAGACCAGTGCCATTTACGATTCATGGGAGGGGTCAGCTGTTCAGAATTCTTTTCGTATAAACCTGACTTATGTTATGCCTGTTGGGAAAAATTAACGCCCTTTATTTGAGTATCTTTAGTCCGAAGCCCTATAATTCACAATAACGATAATATCCAGAATCAATGAATTTCATCAAAGAAAAATTAAATACAATACTGTCTGAAAAACAACATACGGCAGCTGAACTTGAGCGCAACATCGGCATCTTGAACAGCCTTAAAATAGTTATTAATGTACTTTATGCCTTAATGATATTCCAGGTTTTTTTGATTTTACCTCGAAGTGACGATGAGGAGTTGACTCGGCATACCCTGGCAGAGGTTTATAGTCTGCATGCCATGGAACTGATCGTTGTAGGTGTTGGCCTTTTTATGATTATCACGTATTGGATCCAGTTCAACAGGCAATTGGGAAATTTGGTGAGAAGTTCACCTTTTCATGGTGTTTTGGCATTGTTGCAAATGTTCTTTCTGATGATATACCTTTATTTTGTTCGGATAGACCTTGAAACTGACGGAACGCAATTTGCCCTTGAGATGGAAAGTGTCTTTTTGGCATTGGCAGGATTCATTGCTGCAATCAACTGGTATTATGCAAAAAAAAATAAATTGACCTCTGAAAATATCGACGAAGATGAGAAAAGAGCTATTTTATTCAAAATTTTGCCTGAACCAATTGCGGCATCTTTCTCTTTTCCATTTGCTTCATTGAGCCCTATGGCGTGGACCATATCGTTTCTGATCATTATTCCTTTGGGTTTTATTTTCAATAAAATGATAAAAAAAAGCTGAAGGTTATGGGAGAGAACAACAATTCAGGCCTTACCAGATCAAAAATAACCATGGGTGCCATAGTCATGGTGATAGGATTTCTGAGTCCTTTACTGATTCCTTTGGTGACAGCAACGAGTTGGTCAATAGGTTTAAAAACAACGGTAACAGGGCTGCTTGCTTTCGGTGTTCCGGAAGTTTTCATGCTCTTTGGTGTCGCAATCATGGGGAAGCCTGGATATGAAATGCTAAAAAAAGGTGTTTTGAAAAAAATCACATATTTGGCACCTGATGAAGTCAGTTTAACGAGGCATCGTATCGGTTTGTTTCTGTTTTGCACCCCTGTAATTTTCGGTATTTTACACCCTTACCTGGAGGCAATTTTTGATTCTATTCAGAAGATGCCTTTATGGGTGCATGTTGCGGGTGACCTTATCTTTTTGAGCAGTTTTTTTGTGCTGGGCGGAAATTTTTGGGAAAAACTCAAAAGTTTGTTCGTACATGGCTCCAGGGCCGTTTAAGATCCCCTTACCCAAAAATATCGTTTAAGACTTTGGCCAGCCTGATCCCCGATTTTTGCAACTGCGTCCTTACCAATTCAAAGTGTTCATAGGAGTACCGGTAACTCAATTTTTCGTCCATTTCGGCAGATGCGTATACCATCTTGGCGAGGTCCTGAGATTCGTAGGTCCAGTCCATAAGGGTTCCCTTTTCAATGGCTTGAACCTGGGCTTTGGACAAGGGTTTAGCATTGGCTGCCAACTCTGAATAACTCATTCCCCAAAAATTGATCATCTCTGAATCCCAAACACGATGCAGATTTGAATTTTTATAGTGCCACTTTACCTTGATGTCATTACCACCCTTGTCTTCAGCTCGTCCCACATGAAGGGGTTGGTGCAGATCTCCAATCAGGTGGACCAGAAATTTGAGATAAAAAACCTTGTCTTTTTCAGAAGATTCGGCATCTTTTAAAACCCCGATGCAATAATTGATCCCTGCCACGATATCTCCCTTCGGATCCTTTTTGCTCTCTTCATATTTCGAATCAAATGGAAAATTCACAAAATGCCAGTTGTAAAACTTGTCATAAGCATGATCAGATTTTATCTCATCACCAAAGGTTGAGACAAATGCAAGACCTTGGCCCTGAAGCAATTTGTTGATTTTATTTTTGGCTTTTTTACTTAAATGGGACTCGGCAATTTTACCAACTGTCCTGTGGCCGGTTGACCCCCAGTCCGGTTTTTCGTTGCCTCTTGACTGACCAACAATCAAAAGAAAAAGAAATACAAAAGTTAATTTTTTCATGGATGTGTTTTGTGGAATCAAAGGTATAAAAAAAGAGGGTTTATTTATCATAAACCCCCTCATTACACAAATTTAATCTAATTGACGTTCGAGGCGCCAAAAGATACTTTCAATAGGACCAATTCTTAGTGTTCATTCATCCTGAAATCGGCATACGCATCCATTCCGTGTTCAAATCCGTCGAGGCCTTCCAATTCTTCTTTTTCCGAAACCCGGATTCCCACAGTTTTCTTAAGAACGAATAAGATGATAAACGATGAAGCGATACAAATCGCTGCATATGAGGCAACTCCGACAAATTGACTGATCAACTGATCAACACCGGCAAGGGCACCAAAAATACCAACTGCGAGCGTACCCCAAATACCACAGATCAGGTGAACTGCAATAGCACCAACAGGATCATCCAGTCTGATTTTGTCAACAAAGGCAACCGCAAATACAATAATGGCTCCACCAACGCTTCCTATCAGAATGGCATCAGTTGGTGACATTTGATCAGCACCTGCAGTGATACTTACAAGCCCTCCAAGAATACCATTCAGGTACATGGTGAGGTCAAGGTTTTTGTACATGGCAGTGGATACCAAAAATGATACAACGCCCCCCGCAGCTGCAGCCAAACAAGTTGTTACAAGGGTCAGGGAAGTTAATTCTGGATCTGCTGATAACACTGATCCGCCGTTGAATCCGAACCAACCCAACCAAAGGATGAGTACACCCGCCGTGGCCAGGGGTATATTGTGAC
>CBDUAP010000255.1:0-3702 GCA_965365165.1 uncultured Flavobacteriaceae bacterium | reverse complement strand
CCTAATGATTTTAAAACCCGAGTGAATATCATTCGGGTTTTTTTATGGTCTTAAGTAAAAACCAACACCTTGAAATCAATAGCTTAAAATAAGCTTCTTTTCAGATTTTAATTTTGTATTTCTTCATACCCGCCTTTTACCATTTTATGAACCTCAGTTGATGCAATGCTACAATGCATGAATGCAGGAATGATTTATTTCATTCTGCATTCTTATCTTCATTCTGAAACCCTAATTTTGGTTAAGGATTGGGAACTCACCCTTCTGAAGTGTAGTTTTCACGTTTGAAGGTTTCAATCAATAATAATGCAATGATTCATTCTTTTAAGCAGTTTAATTAGAATTTACTTTTTTGAAAAAAATATATATCATGAATAAAAAACAAATCATCAGGCTCATTTTACTTATTGGCACCATAACTTCCATGTTTTTCGTACCATGGATCCTGGTAAAGGCCTGGATATTACCGCTGCCGGATACGGTTCAGGAGCAAGTCGATGAAGCTATAGGACATGGATTTGACGGCATGATCGTTTATGTAGATCAGGCGGGAAAAAACCCTGCATTTTATACCTCCGGCTTCCACAACCGGAAAAATAAGATTCCTGCAAACCCCAGGGCTTTGTTTAAGATTGCTAGCATCAGTAAACTCTATGATGCCGTGGCTGTTACCAAATTGGTAAGTGATGGCCGTCTTTCTTTGGATAATACAATCGCTGATTATTTACCAGAGCTTGTTGGAAAAATTCAAAATGCCGAGCAAATTACCCTGAGGTTGATGATACAGCATAGAAGTGGCATTCCCAATTTTACCGACGCTCCGAGTTTTTGGACAGCTCCAACAGAATCCTATGAAGAAAGCCTGGCATTGATTCTGGACAGACCGGCAAACTTTCAACCCGGCAAAGACTATGAATATTCAAATACAAATTATCTGTTGATCTCTGAAATTATTGAAAAAGAAGTGGGTTATGAAAAATTCCAATACATCAGGGAGAGAATTTTGACCCCTCTCAGGCTCACGAATACTTTCGGTTCGATGCATGAGGTTGATATGGACAAGGTGATGAGTGGTTATTATGTGGGTATTGAGGAGGATATTAAGACTGCTGATTATGGATCAATGGTGGCTACGGCAGAAGAAGTGGGTGTTTTCCTTCGGGCGTTAAACGACGGCTCCTTGTTTGAAGAAGGGGAACAGGAAATCTATTCTTCCATATACGAGTATGGTCATGCAGGTCTTATCCCTGGCTATCAAAGCATAGCCAAATACCACAAAGACATTGATACGGTTGTCATTCAATTTGTGAATACAACCAATTTTGATGGATATACCTGGAATTTATCTGAAATTGTATACAATCGAATTGTTAAAATAGTGAAGCAGTCAAAATAGCTTTTAACATTGGTGTCAATGATGCAATACTACAATACATTAATTCATGAAATCGCACCTGCCTACCGGCAAGGCAGGGATTCAGCGTAGCTAATGAGTGAATATTTTCTTCATAAAATTGAAATCTTTACACGCTCTCCTCAAATTAATTCTCCCGAATTGGGACGTCAACAAGCAAAACAGATGATCTCTTTTAAATTGATTGAACCTTACCCAAGAGTAATATTTTAACATGGAATTTATTATATTTACAAGAATCAAATATCAAACTATGGGAATCTCAGATAATTCTACAAACAGAACGGACAAAAGGAACCTAAGCCATTTCGCAAATATCGTCAGAATCGCCAAATCTGATGGGGAAGTATCAACTGAAGAACTGGAATTGCTGTCTGACATAGCTAAGAAATATAAGATAACTGATGAGCAATTTGAAGAGATCCTCAAGGATCCTGACAAGGTTCCCACCATCGAGCGTCTTGATTTAGAAGATCGAATTGAAAGACTTTATGAACTGATGCAGATGGTAGAGGCCGATCGCAGGATCAATAAGGAAGAGGTAGACATGCTTAAAAAAATAGTGACCGGTTTGTCCTTTCCATTTAACGACATTGACAAAATAGTCATGGAGTCCCTTAAGACGGATCTTCACATTACCAATATTGATAGATTCAAACGGGACATTTACAAATTGCTCAAAATCAAATAACTAAAAAATGTTCTATGCTGAGTGATGGATCAAAGATGCAATGTTACAATGAATGAGTGAATGGTGAATGCATGAATGAGTGAATGCATGAATGAGTGAGTGAGTGAGTGAATGAGTGAATTGAAAGGATACGTGTTAAATTCAACCATACAATACTTCGAAATTCAATATTCCCTGTTCGAAACCTGCCCGTCCGGCAGGCGGGTTCAATATTCAATTATAAACATGCCTGCTATTCTGATTGAGTAACCTGCCAGTCAATGTCAAATCTTTCCTTTAAGTAGGGTTTCAATGGGCCCAATCCGATTTCGGCCCTTCGCAGGTCCACATATTGAGGGTCTTGTACAGGGTGAGGCACATATGCCATGTTTTCTAATTTGACTTGTGTACCATATACTTGCTTTTTCCCCTCCTCTACCAATAAACGATCCTTCATCTTGGCGTATCTGAGCGGCTGGGCTTCTCCTTTCTTGAAAGCCTCCTCTAACATTGGGAAATACTTTGACCGCATCTCAAAGGTACTGTGGTTTATTACAAGTGCTGCTCCTGCTGCTGCATATTCAGTTACCCCTGAAGTTGTGGGCCAGCCAAATTTGTCAAGCAGTTCAAATAGTTTCTCTTGGTTTTCTTTCATATTTTTTTCCTCCATCGCAAGAACAGGAAAAATGGCAGGTGTACTGAAGAATCCTCCATTTTGCATATATTTTCCTCTTTCGATGTTTCCAGCATACATAAAGCCCTGATCCTTTATGATCATTCTGAACAACTCCTTTGCAAAAGCCTGATTCTTTATGGGTTGATTTTTAGCTTCATATTTTGAGATTTGTTGATCCGCAAACTTGTCCCACCTTGGATCATCAATGAGGCTTAAAAATTGAGGGTCGTACAATGGCTCCAAAGATGCATCATTTTTAAGCGCATGGTTTAAATAAGCAAATGCCGTATCTCTCATCTGAGAAGTCCACAAAAGAGCCGAAGTCGATGCAATCTTATACGACACTTCACTTGATGGGTTTTGGTTAAATTCTGTAGCATATTTGATCAATGCCGGCATGAGCAGTCCTTGATTTTTCAGGCTGTCTGCCTCGTGTAAATTATCTTGCCCAAAAGCGACTTGAAAAAAGGTCAATAATAAAGTTAGCGTGATGAATTTTGTCATGATTTAATGATTTTAAATTACCGTGCAATGATACAATTAGTACGTTATCAAAAAATCATATCGCGATGAATTACAGGTTTTAAACCAGATTTAACATCTTTTGATTGTAAATTTGGAAATGTTGGTCAGAAACGCTTGTACATTATTTTTCGTGTCACTTTCGTTCTGCTGATCAGAAATAATAATTAATGGTGCCGATAAAAAGAGAATTTAAATACCATAAACGATTCTAAAACACTCTTCGACATTGCTTTTCATTTTCTATGGAATTCCACAAATTCATCCAACGTTTTTTTAGAATATGCAAAAATCAAAACAACATATGATTGAATCATTCTGGTTTCGGATCTGAAGAGAACTTCAGGAAGCCTCGGTACGCTCCTATGAATATGCTATTGTTAGGACCAAAAGTATAGGTTGCCCAGATATTGTTGAATA
>CBDUAP010000254.1:0-3715 GCA_965365165.1 uncultured Flavobacteriaceae bacterium | reverse complement strand
AGGATGGAGCCCCACCACCTCGGACAGAAGGAGGGGAACCAGAAGGTTGCCGTCCAGGGCCTGGATGATACCGTATACCCCCACAACATAGGCGCTTTTGGGGACCAGGCCCCATTGAAAAAAGGCCACCAGGGCAACAGGAAGCACCAGAATCGTGGCACCGATATAGGGGATGAGTACAGAAAGTCCGACAAAGAAAGAAATCAGCAGGGCAAACTTGAGTTCAAACAAGGTAAAGATGCTGTAACTTACCCCCCAGACGATAAGAATCTCCCAGATCTTGCCCCGGACGTAATTGGAAATCTGCAGGTTGACATCATTCCAGACCATGGTTGCCAGGCTGTGATCGTCAGGTAGAAAACCGGCCAGCCATCCCAGAATAGTTGACTTGTCCTTGAGGAAAAAAAATACTAACAGGGGAACCAGCACCAGATAGACGATCAATGTGATTAAATTTCGCACGCCTGCCAGGGAAAAAGAAAGAAGCTGCTGACCCTGGCTGGTCAACTCAGTAGCAATAGCGCTGGTAAAGGAATCTATCTGAAGCCGGCCCATGAGATCAGGATGCTGTTCAAATTGAGTTGTCAGCAACTTCTCCCCCTGGGCCAGCATGGAGGGAAGTTCCTGAACAAACAGGGCCACCTGTTTTACCAGAAGCGGAAAAAGGCCAACCAGGGAAAGGGTGAGACAGGTCATGAACAGGATGGTCACGACAATAACCGAGGCTTTTCTCTTGATTTTGAACCGTTCAAGCCGCTGGATAATGCCTTCGAGAAGATAGGCGATGATAATGCTGACAAAAACGGGGATCAACATCGCTCCCAACAGAAAAATCGTTAAAAATCCGGACAGAAGCAAAAACACCAGGATAACGATCTGAGGATTTGAAAAATGGCGTTTAAACCAGGTTTGAAACATTGAGCGCATGGGATTTCCTTGGTTTTTCTGTTTAAAAAATTACGGGCAGCTCTGAACCTGGCCGACTACCTCTGCCACCATTTTTTCAAGAACCGCATAAGGTTTCGCACCCACAAGCCTTTGATCCTCCATAAAAAAAGTGGGGGCAGCCACAAGTTCAAGTTCCCGGGCCTTTGCCCAGTCCCGGTCCACAGCATCGGCATAGGACCTTGACGCAATGACTTTTTCTGCCTGTTCGACATCCAGCCCGGCGAATGCCACTAAATCCAGGACCACCGCTTTGTCCGCCAGATTCCGGTCATCCACAAAATAGGCCTTGAAAACCGCATCATGAAACTGATGGGCCCGGCCACATTCCTGGGCCCAGAGGCCGATCTCCTGGGCCAGACGGGAATTATAAACCATTTTTCCCTCCCCAAAAGGCAGGTCAAAGCTTTGAGCGGTGGCTTTAAGACCGGCGGTCACTTGTTCCGGGGTCACCAGCAAGCCTTTTTCCTCTAACAGCCGGGCCATGGGCAATCCTTGTTCAGGCACATCCGGCTGCAGCGGATAGGCTCGCAACTTTACTTCGATATCGTAAGTCTTCCTTAATTTATCAATACTCCCGGTACTGAAGTAGCACCAGGGTCAGATATAGTCTGAAAAAATTTCAAGCTTACATGGATGTTGCTTTTGACGGTTATTTGGGATGCCCAATTGATTAATGTACGCCATAAGTCTTTACCGCATTTTACTTTATTTCTTGTTGTTTTGGTCACATTGTAGCCAGACCTGATTTATACCATACAAAAGACAAAGGCAAACATCCGCAAGTTTTTTTTGGGGTAAGACCAAAAACAACAGTAGAAATTTATATCCAAATATTTTACAAAAATGTGCTTAAGGCGACAACTTTCTTGATAAACACCACAAAATTAACAGGAGGCGATTATTTTCAATCACAAATACAAGCTATATTGGGCGAGCCTCATGGTAGTGGCTACTGCAGGAATCGGTATAGACCTGTTGTTCGGTCAAATGGGGATCAGCTTCAAAGCCCCTCTGAAACAAATTCAAAAGCGCGGCACGATCCGGATGATCACGACCAATAATGCCACATCCTATTACACTTACCGGGAGTCATCCATGGGATTTGAGTATGAGCTTGCAAAGGCGTTTGCAGATCACCTGGGAGTGGCGCTTGAAGTTATAGTTCCGGAGTGGGACACAATGTTTGAAGTGCTCAATTCAGGACAGGGAGATTTCATCGCCGCCGGTATGACAATAACAGAACCCAGAGAGCAGATCGCTTTATTTTCCCAGCCCTACATGCCTGTGCAGCAAAAATTTATTCACCACAAACTAAAATTCGGCATAAAAAATATTAGCAGCTGGCCGGTAAAACCATTCATGTCAGAAAAGGCACCTCCTATCAGGAACGCCTGGAGGAAATCAAAGCATCTGGAATTGATCTGGAGATTCAGCTGCTTGACGATGTTGCCACCGAGGAAATCATCAGAATGGTTTCTGAGAAAGAAATCAAATTCACCATTGTGAATTCAAACATTGCACTTTTAAACCGCAGATACTATCCGGAAATTATGATCGGGCTGCCCATACAGGAAGAAGAGTACCTGGGATGGGCTGTAAAAAAAACAAATAAAGTGCTGCGGGACCAGATCAATCAGTTTCTTGAGATGGCCGAAGAAACCGGGCTCCTTGGTAAAATATATGAAAAATATTATGGCAACGTGGAGATTTTTGACTATTTTGATTTAAAAAAATTTCATGAACGGATTAAAACAAGGCTTCCCAAATATAAAAAGATCATTAAAACAGAAGCTGAAAAATACGGATTTGACTGGCGGCTGATTGCAGCAATCGTCTACCAGGAATCCCATTTCAATGCCAGGGCCAAAAGCAGGACCGGTGTCCGGGGGTTGATGCAGGTGACACTGGCCACGGCCAAACAGATGGGAATCAAAAACCGACTGGATCCAAAACAGAGCGTGAAAGCCGGAGTCAAATTTTTGAACCTGATGCACAAGCGGTTTGATGATATTCCAGACCCGCAACAGCAAAAGCTCTTTGCTCTTGCCAGTTATAACGTGGGATACGGCCATGTCAGAGATGCCCAGTTAATTGCCCGGCAACAGGGTATGGATATCAATAAATGGACATCCCTGGAAAAAACCCTGCCGCTTTTAAGCAAGCGGAAATACTATAAGCAAACCCGGCACGGATATGCCCGGGGACGGGAGCCGGTTCATTATGTAAAGCGGATTCTTAGATATTACGATATCCTCAAACAAAAGGGGTAAAACTGAGCGTATATAAAAAATGATGGGGGCAACAATGCCGGATTTGTTGATAAAACTGTATGAATTGCAGTTTGAAAAGTATCGAAAGGAACATTTTGATTGTGAATCTAAAATTGTCCGACCTTTAGCAATTGACAAAAGCAAGGTGATTGAATTTGTGCGAAAGGAATTTAATGAAAGCTGGGCAAATGAATGTGAAAGAAGTTTTTCAAAAGTACCAATTTCTTGTTTTATTGGTGTAAAGGAACAAAACATTATCGGATTCGCTTGTTACGATGCAACGGCAAAAGGATTCTTTGGACCAATTGGTATTAAACCGGATGAAAGAAAAAAGGGCGTTGGCACTCAACTTCTTTTTTCTTGTCTGCGTGATATGTGGGATAGTGAATATGGGTATGCCATTGTTGGATGGGTTGATGAAAATCAAATTGAATTTTACAAAAAAAATACCTTGGCTACAGTGATTCCCGGATCCAGTCCTGGAATTTATAAAAGAA
>CBDUAP010000253.1:0-3741 GCA_965365165.1 uncultured Flavobacteriaceae bacterium | reverse complement strand
GGAGGTGCCGGAGGCCAGATCTTTAATATTGGTAAGTCAAAGGCCAAGATATTTGATGAAAACACCAAGGTGAGAACATCTTTTAAGGATGTTGCTGGTTTAGAAGGTGCAAAAGAAGAGGTTCAAGAGATCGTGGATTTCCTTAAAAACCCTGACAAATACACCAATCTTGGTGGAAAGATCCCAAAAGGGGCACTGCTGGTAGGCCCTCCCGGTACGGGGAAGACCTTACTGGCAAAAGCAGTTGCCGGAGAAGCCGGAGTACCTTTCTTTTCACTTTCAGGTTCTGATTTTGTTGAAATGTTTGTTGGTGTCGGGGCTTCCAGGGTAAGGGATCTCTTCAAGCAGGCTGCGGTAAAATCGCCTTCGATCATCTTTATCGATGAAATAGATGCCATAGGAAGAGCAAGAGGTAAAAACAGTATTACCGGAGGTAATGATGAAAGGGAAAATACTCTGAACCAGCTATTGACAGAAATGGATGGTTTTGGAACAGACGTAAATGTAATTGTCATCGCAGCAACAAACAGAGCCGATGTCCTGGATAAAGCATTGATGAGAGCCGGTAGATTTGACAGGCAAATATACGTTGACCTCCCTGATAAAAATGAAAGAAAACAGATTTTTGAGGTGCACGTCAAGCCCTTGAAACTGGCAAAAGACGTTGACCTTGAATTTCTTTCAAAACAAACTCCGGGATTTTCAGGTGCTGATATTGCCAATGTATGTAATGAATCTGCCCTGGTAGCCGCCAGAAAAGCCAAAAAAAGTGTTCATCACCAGGATTTTCTTGATGCGGTAGACAGGATCGTTGGAGGACTCGAAAAAAAGAATAAAATCATTACGCCAAAAGAAAAGAAAACCATCGCGTATCACGAAGCGGGTCATGCCACTGTGAGCTGGATGCTGGAACACGCAGCGCCATTGGTGAAGGTCACTATTGTACCTAGAGGAAAATCGCTTGGGGCCGCATGGTATCTCCCGGAAGAAAGACAAATTGTTGAGACGGATCAGATGCTTGATGAAATGTGTGCCACCCTGGGTGGTCGGGCAGCAGAAAAAGTGATGTTCGATAAAATTTCAACAGGAGCGCTCAACGATCTTGAAAAAGTGACAAGACAGGCGAGAGCGATTGTGAGTATCTATGGTTTGAATGATAAAATAGGAAATATTACCTATTATGATTCAAGCGGCCAGAATGAATACGGATTCACAAAACCATACAGTGAATCAACTGCAAAAACGATTGATGAAGAGATCTCAAAAATCATTGAAAAACAATATCAAAGGGCCATCAAAATTCTGAAAGACAACAAGGACAAACTTATTGAACTGGCAGAAATTTTAACCGAAAAAGAGGTTATTTTTGAGGGAGACCTTCAAAAGATATTCGGTGAAAGACCTTTTTCAAAAAAAGTTGATACAAGCCAGGAAGCCACAGCTGCTCCGGATAAGGAAAAACCTGAAGCGGAAATTACAGAGGAAAACCCTAAATAATCAAAGTGTTTTTGTACATTTGAACCATACAATTTGATTATGAGTTTTTTTAATAAATTTCTAAAAAATATCATTAAAATTTCTCAAAAAGAGGAAGCTGAAACAAAGGACCTTCATGAGGATGAACTATCCATTGATGAACAATTTGTGAAAAAATTCATTCATAAAGGTGGTAAATTTTTGTATTGTTCGGATACTGAAGAACTCGAAAAGAACCTAGTCCAGGTCTTGCAGGAGAATGAGTGGAATAATGTAGTGGCTTTTGATGAAAAACTGAAAGAACTGCTCACCAAAATAAAAAGCGCAAAAACCAACAAGATCATTCCTTCTCTGCCTTTTATCACCTATTGTGAATGCCTTATTGCGAATGACGGAAGCATTATGTTTTCCTCCAAGCAGCTCAAGGATAAAAAATTGAAGGATTTACCTCTTAATTTTATTGTTTGTGCAAAAACAAGCCAACTGGTCAAGGATTCCAGAGACGGGATTTCAGGGATCAGGAATAGGTCTGAAAAGAACTCCCCCACCATTATCAGTTCTATAAAAGATTTCATTATAAACAAAACAGAAACAGATTTTATGAGCTATGGAAACACTAATTCTAAAACCTTATATTTACTGCTTCTAGAAGATTTATAATTTGATGAACAACTTTACCAAACGAATCGTTTTTGGATTTATCTATGTGGCTTTGGTGATTTCTGCCTCACTTTTAGGACCCCTATTTTTTTATAGCTTATTTCTTGTTTTCATGCTCATCTGCTTGTATGAATTCATTAAAATCATTGAACTTAAAAGTATCTACCCATACTTGCTGGGACTTACTTCTTTTTTTACAACGGTCATCTCAAATAATAACCTGATTGTTTTTGAGGACGACATGTCAGAAAAAATAATCCTCTCCGTTTTCGTGATTGCTGTATATTTTGCATTTATTCTGGCCCTGGTATCATCGAGAAAGGTCGGAATTCAGTATCTCGGAAAAAACTTTTTATCCTTCATGTATGTTGTGCTCCCGTTTTCCCTATTGATCAAGATACCTTATCTTAACTTTGACGGAACATTTGACACTTCGATCATTATAGGAATTTTTATCCTGATCTGGAGCAATGATGTCTTTGCTTTTCTCATTGGAAAGAATTTTGGCAAGCATAAACTCATTGAGAGGGTATCCCCCAACAAAACGGTTGAAGGTTTTTTGGGTGGTTTTATCTTTACCTTCATTGCAGGCTATTTTGTGGCAAAGTTCTGTTTTAGCATCCAACCCCTTCAATGGTTTACAATAGCCATTATTGTCAGTATTTTCGGTGTTTTGGGAGATCTTATCGAATCCATGTTCAAAAGGCAGGCCCATATCAAAGACAGCAGCAACCTGCTGCCTGGTCACGGAGGTTTTTTAGATAGACTTGATAGTATTATCTTTGCAACACCTTTCATTTTTATTTATTTATTTTTGACAACATAATGTTTCATAAAGAAGGATTTAAGATCATATTGTTCTCCGGATTGATCATGGTAAGCGGCTTATTACTGATCGATAATTTTATTGATAACTATTGGTTCCAAAAAGCCTTGATGATCATTTTGCTGATTATGTTTCTGTTGGTGCTTCAATTTTTTAGGGACCCGAAAAGAAATACAATTTTCAATGACGATCATGTTATTGCACCTGCTGATGGTAAGGTTGTTGTGATCGAAGAAGTTGTTGAAAAAGAATATTTTAAAGACAAGAGAAGGCAGATTTCAATTTTCATGTCTCCTTTGAATGTTCACGTTACGAGATACCCTGTGGGTGGCAAGGTGAGATTCAGTAAGTACCATCCCGGTAAATATTTAGTTGCCTGGCACCCCAAATCATCGGAAGAAAATGAGCGCACTACAATAGTGATCAATAATGCTTCGATTGGTGAAATTCTTTACCGGCAGATTGCCGGGGCCGTAGCGCGAAGAATCGTCAATTACGCCAAGGTCGACAAACAAGTTATTCAGGGTGAAGATGCCGGATTCATCAAATTTGGTTCCAGAATAGATATTTTTGTACCTTTGGACATGAAGATTCAAGTTGAGCTCAATCAAAAAACAATAGGTGGCGAAACCATCCTAGCTTCTAAATAATGGATGATCTAGACAGAAGGTTCAAAAAAGCATTTAAAATGGCATCAGCCATGACAAAAAAATTACCTCCTGATATCATGCTTAAATTTTACTCATATTACAAACACGCCACGACAGACAATGACATGG
>CBDUAP010000252.1:0-3831 GCA_965365165.1 uncultured Flavobacteriaceae bacterium | reverse complement strand
GATTTGATCTGAAGCAAATATATACTTTAAACAATAAATAAACTATTATAAAATCAATTCTCCCGCCTCATGAATAATTCTTATTTTTGAAGTTTCAAATGAAGTTTGATGCCAAAAATTGTTGTTGCATATTTACTAATCTTGTTTTCACTGATTTCCTGTAAAAAAAAGGATGAACAAAAGGTTGAGGAGTATCCGACGTCTGCGGAAAGGTTAAATACGATCAAATCGGACAAACCGATCAGTAAACTCAATGCCAAATCTGAGGAGCTTGTAGCACCCTGGGACGAATACCATAAATTTGCTGAGCTGATCAGTCAATACCAGGAAATTCCGATGAGCGATGCGCTTTTAAACAGTAAAGAATTAGAAGAGCTCGCAAGAGAACTTAAGGATTCCATCAGGGTAGAGCGCCTTGACATACCGGCCATCAAAATGAGGCTCAATGTTTTACACAGTGAAACAATGCGGCTGGCAGATATGGCGACCATCCCTACGATCACCGAAGAGGCGGTCACAGATGAAAACAACAATGTCATTGAAGCCTTCTCTGCCTTGAATTTAAAGATCAACAATATGAGCAGTGTTGAAAAGCTCAACGAGGAGATCAGTTCTTTTATTGATGAGGTGATTGAAGAGCAAGATTCTATTCCGAGCGAAAAAGAAGGTCCTCCTTAAAAAACCGACTTTTCTCTTTTACGAAATTTACAATCTTTTAAAGCTTTTGTTTACTCTTTTAAATGATAATTTCTTGAATTCTTGAACAATAATGAATTGTTTTAAAATACCGGAATTTTGTATCTTTGAAAATATTTATATGCTAAATCCCTCATATGAAAAAAATTTTACCCTTCCTCCTATTTTTGGTTTTTATCGCTGCACAAGGGCAATACAACGAGAGTGCCCCCTGGATGAATTCACTACAGTATAAAAAGTCAAATTCAAAGACCGAATTCAAAGACATTTCAACTGCCTTCAACGCTTATTGGAAGGGCAAGGACCATAACCGAAAAGGAATCGGTTTCAAACCTTTCAAACGTTGGGAAAATCATTGGGAGCATTATGTGATGGAAGATGGTTCCATTGCCACACCGAGTGTCATATGGAAAGCCTGGGAGCAAAAGCAAAGCATGGCAAAAAGCAGTGTGAGCAACTGGGTTTCGAAAGGCCCTTTCACTACAAAATCCAAACAGGGACAAGGCAGGGTCAATACTTTTATCGTGGATCCCAATAATGATCGCACCTTTTATGTAGGGGCGCCATCAGGAGGATTATGGAAATCAACGGATGCAGGGGTCAACTGGACGCCCTTATCTGATCAGCTTCCACAAATTGGGATATCAGGAATTGCCATAGATCCAAAAAATTCAAATATCATCTATATTGCCACGGGTGATGATGATGCCAGAAATACCTTCAGCGTCGGTGTTTTGAAATCAACCGACGGAGGTGCTACCTGGAACAAAACCGGTCTTGATTTTTCCGGAAACAACAGGATTTCCAATGAAATTTATATACACCCCGAAGATTCAAATATCATTTGGGTCTCTACCAATGCAGGTTTTTATAAATCGACTGATGCCGGAGATACCTGGGTGAATACACGTTCCGGAAACATCATGGATTTTAAATTAAAACCGGGTGATCCCAATACAATTTATGCGGTTAGCAGCGCGTTTTTTTACAAATCAACCGATGCGGGGGATACTTTTAATGTGGTCAGCAGCGGTCTCCCTGATGACAACTCTCTGCGACAGGTCCTCGAGGTAACTGAGGCCAATCCTGAGGTAGTCTATGTGCTAAATGCCAACAGTGATCAATCTTTTAAAGGGCTTTATAAGTCAACAGACAGTGGTGCAAATTTTGTTAAAACCGGACAGGAAGATGATTTTTTTGATGGTGCCCAAACCTGGTATAATCTTGCTTTAACAGTTTCTCCGGTTGATGAAAACATGGTTTTTATAGGAGAGATAGCGGTATGGAGATCTACGGATGGTGGAGATTCCTTTCAAAGAAAAACCTATGGGTACACGAATGAGGACGTGGCCAATATTCACGTGGACCAGCATTTTTTAAGGTATTTTAATAATAAATTATACACGGGTAATGACGGAGGTATTTATGAGTCATCTGATGATGGTACATCCTATAAAGATTTAACAGAAAATTTGAACATCAGCCAGTATTACAGAATAGGCACAGGCAGAAACTCTGTCGATAACATTGCCGGGGGCTTGCAGGACAACGGTGGTTTCGGATTCAGTAATGAGACCTGGTACAATTACCATGGAGGAGACGGCATGGATTGTGCCGTTGATCCCAATGACCCTAATATTTATTATGGTTTTACCCAATTTGGGGGCTCACTGAATATTACATACAACGGAGGTGCTTCGGGAAGCACTGTCACGAGTGCGCCTTCGGCTGAAACCGGATCAAGTGACTCAGGTGGAAATTGGGTGACACCTTTGGAAATGAGCAATGATGGGACCGTTTATGCCGGTTATTCCAAACTGTATAAACTGGTTGACCGTTCCTGGGAGGCAATATCCGAAGATGTGTTTGGAGGAGACATAAGAAATGTTGCCTTTGCAGCCTCTGACAACCAGATCGTCTACGTTTCACGGTCCAACAGATTGTTTAAAAGTCTTGACGGCGGAATTACCTTTGATGAAATCGATTTTGCCTTTACGAACAATATCAGTTCTGTTGAGATCAATCATCAAGACAGTGATGTCATCTATGTATCAAGCGGAGGTACGTCAAGTGGAGTTATCAGCAGAGACGCTGAAATTGGACAAAACTGGAGAGTGTATAAATCTGTTGATGGCGGAGCTGAATGGACCGATATCACCTTAAATTTACCCAGCGAACCCCAATTTGTGATCAAACACCAGGACCAGAGCCCTGTGAATGACTTGTACCTCGGTACGACCGTTGGTGTTTACCATATCAATGATAATATGGCTGAGTGGGAGGTTTTTGATCTGAACCTTCCCAATGTGCCGGTGGTTGATTTGTCAATTAATACCGAAGAGGGCACCATTACAGCAGGTACTTACGGAAGAGGGGTATGGCAATCGCCCATTGAGGTGGTCAAAGCGGATACTGATATCAGTCTGATCGCCATCAACTCAAACAATACTGTCCAATGCGAAGGATTAAACCTGGTCATAACGGTCAAAAATAATGGATTAAATGCTTTTAATACTGTGAATATCAATTATTACGTTGATGATATTCTATACACTTATACCTATAATGGTACGATCAACCCGGGGCAAAGCAAGGCCATTGAATTGCCGGGAAATGATGAAGTCGAATTTGGGGAGCACGAATTAAAAATAGAAACCATCGTGGCCAATGATGCCTTTGAAAAAAATAATTTTCTTTCTGCAGCTTTTACCACCAACATCTCCGGAACCGGCCAGTATGTCTTTACTTTTGGTGATGTGAACCCTGATGAATGGTTGACACAATCATCGCTTTGGCAAAAAAACGGTTCGTTCGTTAAATTCGGTGGGGTTTTCAATAATTATTACACCACCGGTGCCGGTGTGAGAGGAAATTATACTGATGATACAACGGCCTATTTGTATTCTCCCTGCTTTGACCTGACTGTTTTACAGAATCCTGTATTGAAGTTTGACATGGTATTTGACATTGAGGAGAACTGGGATGTACTGTACATGGAATATTCGGTGAATAACGGAGAAACCTGGGAAATTCTGGGAACTGCAAACGATCCGAACTGGTACAATAGTGACTTTATTGATCCCGAAAGGCCCATTACCGTTGGCAAACAATGGACGGGAACAGACACAACGGTCA
>CBDUAP010000251.1:0-3849 GCA_965365165.1 uncultured Flavobacteriaceae bacterium | reverse complement strand
GGAAACTGAACCCCCGCCCGCCCAGAAGGCGGTGAAAGAGCGCATCGTAATCGCCGTGGCGCTCGGCAATTGGCTCGGCGGCGCGCCCGGTCTGAAGAATGCCCACAAGCATCTGTTTTTCCAGTTCCCTGATATATTTTTTCCTCTCTTTTTCTCCTCGCTGTTTTCATCGCCTTCGGTCAAACGGGTAAGGTTTTTGATGACCTCAGTATGAAGAGCGATATCCTTAACAGTGAAAGAAAGTTCGCCATTTACCTTCCACCAGATTATGAACACTCCGAAAGAAGTTATCCTGTTTTATATTTGCTCCATGGAGCCGGTGATGACCAAACTGGATGGATTCAATTCGGAGAAGTTTTGCATCTCACGGATCAGGCCATAAGAGAGGGAAAAGCAACACCCATGATCATCGTCATGCCTGACGCACAGAGGGGCGAAAGAGGGTATTTCAACAATATCAATGGAAAGTGGAACTATGAAGATTTCTTTTTTCAGGAATTGATGCCTTTTGTTGAAAAAACCTTCCGCATAAAGGGCGAAAAAAGGTTTAGGGCCGTTGCAGGCCTTTCAATGGGAGGGGGAGGCAGTTTTATTTATGCCCTTCGCCATCCTGAATTGTTTTCATCGGCAGCTCCTTTAAGTGCTTATATTGGTCCACTTACCATTGAACAACTTGAAGAAAACCTGAATCGAAACGGTAATACAGACTTTTCTGAAGAAGACTTACAGGCGTATTTTCAGAAGCATAATGCCCTTTCCCTTTTGAATGACATCCCGGCTGAACAAGCAGCTTCAGTAAGGTGGTATATTGATTGCGGTGATGACGATTTCCTCTTTGAAGGTAACAGCCTGGTTCACATTGCCATGAAGAAAAAGAACATTCCGCATGAATACAGGGTGCGTGATGGGGCCCATAGCTGGACCTATTGGAGGCAATCCCTTCCTGAGGTCCTGCATTTTGTTTCACAGGCCTTTCATCAGTATTAAAAAGGCGTGAAGGCTTTAGCTACGAAACGCTCGGAGCTCAAGCCCTCAGAACAGAGCACTAGCGGATCATTTCCCTTGTATACATGCCTTATTAGCCCTATTTTTATGTAATATTTTTCAATTTAAAATCCATGAAATCAGGAAAAGCATATCTAGTATTTATTTTTTTGGCAATCTTTTTAAATCCATCAGCTGAGGCACAGGGAAATTTGACAGCTGTGGAAATTGTAAAAAAGGCGGATGAAAAAGTGAGGGGTAAAACGAATCATTCTGTGATGGAAATGGAAATCATCAGGCCTACCTGGAAAAGAAGCATATCTATGAAAGGATGGGGCAGAGGGCTTGACTATTCCATGACCTATATTACCGCTCCTGCTAGAGATAAGGGCCAGGTTTTTATGAAAAGAAAAACAGAGATGTGGAATTGGATGCCAACGATAGGGCGCATGATCAAGATTCCTGCTTCAATGATGTCTCAGGGATGGATGGGTTCTGATTATACAAACGATGATATTTTAAAAGAGAGTTCGATCGTGGTGGATTATAACCACAGCATTGACGCAGAAGAGGTAATTGAAGGCTTCGAATGCTACAAGATTGAAATGATACCCAAGGAAGATGCAGCCGTAACCTGGTCAAAAGTATACAAATGGATCACAAAAGACGAATTTATTCAGATCAGATCTGAATATTATGATGAGGATGATGAACTGGTAAAAAGTGATTTTGCTTATGACTTTAAAACAATGGATGGCAGGCTGATCCCTTCGCGGATCGAGATCGTCCCGGCCGATGAACCGGGCAAAAAAACCGTATTGTACATCAAAGAGATCCAGTTTGACATTGATCTTCCTGAATCGTATTTCTCCCAACAGAATATGAAACGCATTCGATAGATATTTATAACCCTGATATGAAGACTATTATAAAGATTGCCTGGAGAAATATTTGGCGTAACAAAAGAAGGACTTTTATTACGGTGGCCTCTATCATGTTTGCACTTTTTTTCGCCATTATCATGCGTGGGTTTCAAAAGGGTTCCTATGCCAAAATGAAGGAAAATGCCATTGAATCTTACTCCGGGTATTTGCAAATTCAAAAGAAGGGTTATTGGGATGACAAGAACATCAACAACAGTATGTTTCTTGATGCTCAAATCGTCAAAAATATGGAAAGTGACAGCAGGGTAAGTGTCATTATACCGCGTTTGGAATCTTTTGCCCTGGCCTCTTCAGGGGAGTCGACGAAAGGTGTCATGGTCACAGGGATCGATCCTGAGAAGGAAGATAAGATGACCAGGATAAAATCTTATTTAAAAAGAGGTTCCTTTATTGATTCAAGCGATAAAAGCATCATGGTTGCGGAAGGGCTCGCTGAATTCCTAAGGCTTAAGGTCAATGATACCCTGGTGTTATTTTCATCAGGTTACCATGGTACGACTGCAGCAGGGCTCTATCCTGTAAAGGGAATTTTAAAGCTGCCTACGCCTGAGATGAACAAAAGCACCGTTTATTTGGCTTTACCGGAAGCACAGCAACTCTTTTCTGCAGAAAAAAGAACCACAGCGATGGTATTTGACCTTATGGACCTGGACGAGCTGGAAGCTCTTGAACAGGATGTGCGCCAAAAAATCGATCCTGAAAGATATGAGGTCATGGGTTGGGAAATTATGAACAAGGAATTGTTGCAAATGATCGAAACTGATAATGCAGGAGGTGTCATCATGATCGCTATTATATACATGGTGATCGCTTTTGGGATTTTTGGAACGGTCTTGATGATGACCAATGAGAGGATCAGGGAATTTTCGGTAATGATTTCTTTAGGCATGCGGAAAACCAAACTCGCCAGGGTTGTGATACTGGAACTTTTCTTTTTAACTGCTATGGCGGTTTTGGCGGGTATTCTTATCAGCCTTCCGGTAATGTTCTATTTTTATTACAACCCGATTGAATTTTCGGGAGATGCTGTGGAAGTCATGAAGGACTTTAATTTTGAGCCCGTTATGCCCATGAGTTTAGAGGGGAATATCTTTGTTTTTCAAGGCATTGCGATCAGTATATTAAGCACGATTGCCATGTCTTACCCAACGATCAAGATATTGAAATTAGATGTTGTTAAAGGATTAAGGTCTTAGTAATATGGTATTGACAAAAATAGCCTGGAGGAGTGTCTGGAGAAGTAAATTGAGGAGTGCGGTGGTAATTTTTGCTATTGCTTCCGGGCTTGTTGGAGGGCTATTCTCCAGTGCATGGATGAATGGCATGGCCTTGCAGCGTGTACATAACACATTCGCCTTTGAAACGGGTCACATTCAGCTTCACAATTCTGAGTACTTGAAAAACAACGATGTCAAAAAACCTTTGGTTAAAACCTCTGAAAAGATAAAATTGATTTCGGAAACAATGGGTGTAAAAGCAGTGACCGATCGAATCAGGGTAAACGGGATGGCGGCAACTGCCAATAAAAATATGGGCGTAAATATTGTGGGTGTCGATCCTTTTCACGAAAAGGAGGTTTTTGGGCTGTACAAAAAGATCGATACGGCCGATGGAAACTTTTTCGAAACAGACAGGAAGAATGGCATTGTGATTTCCAAAGCCCTGGCAAATGAATTGAAGGCAAAGCTCAAATCCAAAATAATTTTGACTTTTCAGGACTTCAATGGTGAAATTACAGGTGCTGCCTTTAAAGTGGTGGGTTTGTTCAAGACAGATAACAATCCCTGGGATAAGATGCACGTTTTTGTAAAAAACAAGGACCTGAGAAGTGTATTGGAGATTCCTGAGGACCAGTCTCATGAAATAGCTGTTTTGTTGGATGATTTCGAGCAGGCAAGTATCCTGGCGGCTGAATTGCAGG
>CBDUAP010000250.1:0-3858 GCA_965365165.1 uncultured Flavobacteriaceae bacterium | reverse complement strand
AAACATTCTTTTGGGATCCAATCTGGATATTTCTAACCGATTGACCCTGAAATCGTAATTATCATTGTTTCTTATGGTTGTCACTTTTGTTCCGTCAATCTCGATCAGTCCGACCGACCCTGTGCCGCTGTAAAGACGTCCGTCTGCTTCCAGAAAATTTGCAACCTGCCCTAAGGTTCCTTTTACCAGTACCAGTTTTTTAGCTTTTTCGTCGAGGTAGAAAATACCATTGTTTGTACCCAGATAGAGTATGTCTTTAAATCTGTAGGTAGAGAACACCACTTTTGTGGCCAGCCCCATATTGTTGTCGAGCACAGTTGTTGAAGAGTTGAGGTTTACCTTTGAGATCCCATTAAAGAGCGGCATCCACAGCACCCCCCTGGAGTCGAGATAGGTAAAACTTGTACTTCCATCCTGAAGCCCGTTTTCGGTGGTGAATTTCTGTATGAGTTTTCCGTAGTGATCGATCAGATAGGTGCCTTCAGCAAAGGTGTTGATCACAAAATTACCATTGTCGAGTGCAATTCCGGGCAAATAAACGGCCTTGAGAATTTCAGGATCAATTTCAACCTCGAAAGGTTTGAATTCTTGCCCGTCATAGAGGAAGAAGCCCATCGTTCTCGACCCTAAGAGCACCTGTTTTTCGTCGTAGGGCAGGATGACATAAATCCTTTCATCCGCAAAAATTTCCCCACCCGGAACCAGTTCCAGGGTATCCTCATCTGAAAGGTAACAAAGGCCTCTGTTCCATATCCTGATGTAATAGGTGCCGTGAACGATCTTCCCTACGTGATAGGCATCCTTAGAAACGATGACCTTTATTTTTTCACCATCCCAGCAATAGAGCTTGTTGGTGGTTCTGAAAATGACCCTTCCTTTGTAATTATCCACTTCCCATACGGTGCCAATCAGCTTGTGCTCTTCCGGAACTTTATCTTTGAGTGAAAAATATTCTAGCTCGCCTTTTGCGTTGGGTTTCATATAACCGAAATCATTGCCTCCTCCAACATGCATGACGCCCTGGTCATCATAGACCATACACCTGACACCTGCGTCGGTATCGATCAGGTTCCAATGGACCCCGTCGTATTGCAAAAGACCCTCGTTATTGGCGAAGTACATGATGCCATCCTTGTCTTCCAGGGCCCACCAGTTTGTAGGGTGACTTTCATAATCCTGATAGGAGTAATTGGTGATAAACGGCCGGCCAATCTGTTCCTGTCCTGTCAAATGAAAGGATGAAAAACTAAAAGCAAGGCATAAAAACAGCAAGACGATCTTACCGTTGTAACGAGTTTTAAAGGAAAAATGCATAGGACACTAGCGGGTTGAGGTTAATGATGGTCAATTCAATTCGCAATGTGTCTAATGTACAAAATTATTTTTTATACATTGGGTGCTATCACGCAACAGGAAAAAAGAAGGGTGGTTTGAAATTTCAAACCACCCTTGTTAATCACTGCTGCAAATTCTTGCCGTTAATGTCAGAACATTTTTTTATAATACTGATCTGCCATCCTGTGGCTTGAAAAAGCAGGGAGCACGTCGTCAATTCCTTTGAAGACAATTTCCTGCCATTTCTCAGGGTGGTCGTAATAGGTCGGGATCACTTCATTTTCAAGAATAGCGTACAAATTATCGGCATCGATCTTGTCCTGGTCCCAGACGGGTAAATGATGGTCCACTTCGGGCAATACAAAGGCGTTTTTGCCATTTTTTTGAAATTCAGGGATCCAGCCGTCATTTATAGAAACATTCACAGAACCATTCATGGCAGCGGTCATGCCGCTGGTGCCGGAAGCTTCCCTGGTGATACGCGGGGTATTCAACCAGACGTCTGATCCGTTTTTGAGCTTTCTTGATAAATCCATTTCGTATCCGATCAATACGGCAAGGTTGGGTGCCGCTTTTGAATGGTGCACCAGATGGTTGAAAATGTCAATGGCCGAATAATCCATGGGGTAGGGTTTGCCCGCCCATATGATCTGTACCGGATACTTTTCATTGTTGATCAACCTGTTAAAGCGCTCCAGGTCGTGCAATAAGAGATCTGCGCGTTTGTAGCCCGCAAATCGCCTGGCCCATACAAAGGTCAGTACATTGGGGTCAAAGCGTTTATTGGTTTGATTGAGCACTTCTTCAAAAAGTTCTCTTTTCAGTTCGAGCTTTCTTTTTGAGTAGGCTTTGACATTTTTCTTTTTCCATGCTTTTTCGACGGTTTCATCCTGCCAGAAACTTTGGTTCTGTGCATTGGTAATCGGGATGATCTTACAGGTTTTGTCAAAATCCTTCCACATGTCTTTGGCTACCTTGGCGTGCAGTTTTGAAACAGCATTGGCTTTTTTGGCCATGCGCAAAGCTGAAACCGTATAGTTGATCATGCCCCCGTTGACCATCTCTTTTTGAAGTTCTTCTTCAGACAGGGTTCTTCCGAAAAACCCACATCGGTTCAAATGACGTGCGTCCCTTTCTTCGTTACCCGCTTTTTCAGGGGTATGCGTGGTAAAAACCATTTGGTTTTTCTTTACGCCCTTGTCCCTTAAATGATAAAAGGCCGGCAAGCCGTGACCTTCATTTAAATGGTAGGTATCCGCACCTCCTAAAGCCTCAACAACCTTGGCGCCGCCAATACCCAAAACAATGCTTTGAGATACCCGTGTCATTTCATTGGCGTCATAGAGGTGGTTGGTAATGGTTCTGGATAAAAAATCGTTGCCTTCAACGTCAGTGCTCAACAAATACAAGGGCACTGAACCAAAGATCTCAGGCTTTAACACATAAGCCCTTACTTTTACGTGCGGGTTGTCATGCAGTTTCACTTCCACCTCAATACCGGTGTCTTCGAGAAAATTATATGTTTTTTCAACAAAGTCGGTCCTCAGGGTCTGGTCTTCATTGCGGGCCTGGTCGTAATAACCGTATTTCCACAACATCCCGATACCGATCATGTTTTGTTTTAACTCATATCCTGAGCGCATGTGCGAACCGGCTAAAAAGCCAAGCCCGCCTGAATATATTTTTAATGCCTGGTGAATACCGAACTCCATACTGAAATAAGCGACTCTTTTATCATAGTCTTTTGCCGTCTTGTACGGATGGTACCAGGTGCTGTATTTACTTTCCATTGATCTAAATATTTACATGAAACAAAAGCGGCAAATTTAATTAGAATCCTGCGGATACCGAAGTAAAAAAGTTTGAAAATTCGGGATTTAACATTTAGACGGCTGTGGAGGTTGAATTTCGGATCAATGCTGCAATGCTACAATGCTACAATGCTGCAATGCGAGAATGAGTGAATCATTCGAAAATCATCAATTAATAGATTTGTTGAAATTCGTGAAATATTATTCTCTGCTCTTTTGTCTTGAAACAAAAGAGCCAAAAATTCAAGGCTGATTTTCTTTTTCTGTGCATCTTTCTGATCATTTTTACACCACCATAGCCCAAGCCGCTTCGCTTCGGGGCTATTGCTTCTCCCTCGGCTAAAATTCTCAGGATGCAATACGAAAAATAAAAAAGGCCGGTTTCGATACAAAGAAGCGTTCTTCTTTGCAAAGTACTTCGTCACCTGCCTGCCGGCAGGCAGGTTCGAAATTCCTTGTTCGATATTCGTTATTCAATGATGCAATGCTATAATGCTTCAATGCTGCAATGTTACAATGCTGCAATGCTACAATGCGTGAAATCGAAGATTCAGCGGAGCTAATGCATCAATGCATGAATACTTCTTATATCTGAAATCTCCAATCTGAAATCTTCAAACAGAAAAGAACTTCGACATTCAAAATTCCCTGTTCGACATTCGATATTCAATGCTGCAATGCTACAATGCTACAATGATGCAATGCATGAGTG
>CBDUAP010000249.1:0-4005 GCA_965365165.1 uncultured Flavobacteriaceae bacterium | reverse complement strand
TTGTTTAATTACTTCGAAGTTTTTTTCTTTATAACATTCAGGAATTTCATCCATTGAATTGTACCTTCCTTGAAGATAAAGTGATAAAAAATAATTATTGTAAACAGGGATGTTACGAACCGCCTTTTTATACCGATTGAAGAAGCTCTCGGCAAACGAATTTGAATCGTCATCAAAATGAAAATAGTCAGCGTTCAATCCTTTTTTGGCTAAGGTTCTTTTATTAAACAAAAGTTTGAAGATCAACTTCATTCTTTTTGTATTCCACGTGTTGTCAAAGAAATGCCTTTGTGCGGCATCGTCTTTGATCGTAAACAATTTCTCAACCCGTTTCTTGCCTTGTAACAGGCGAATAGCTTTCCCAGCGATGTTGACAAACTTTTCGAATCTTCCTTGAAAGTAGATGCCTTTTTCAATAGAATCTTTATGCCCATTCCAATAGTGCTGCGCCTCTTTTGAAAGATGTTTCGCGAACGTTTGATAGAGTTCCATCCTGTTAGAAGCCATTTCAAGGCCAAAGAATTGAATAAACTCCTTATGGCTTAGATTTCGGATGGCCTCTATTTTTAGTTCCATTAAATAGCTTTGTGTCGGATTGATATCAACGGCATAGACCACCGAAGGATCGTAGAGTAAAAATTCAAGTATGTTGCAACAGCCTGAGGTAATGCCAAAAACGCTGTCACCTGCTTGTATTTGTAGGGCCTTTTGGTCAAGTTTAGGGTCTTCCCAATTAAGTGAAAAAAGTAATTGAAATAAGGGTACCTGGTCTATTTTTTTGCTTTTGTCTGACATAAGCCTTTATGGTTAAAATATGGAGCTATGGTCACCCCATGTTGTTCTGCGATTTTTAAAATTTCTTCCATTTTAGATAATGTGATGTTGCCCTTGCCATTTGAATAGGCTTCAAATCTTTTTTCAAACCCTAATACGATGGCTTCAAGCAAACATCCATGAATAATATTTGTCATTGGAAAGGAATAAAATGAGCTCGATCGTTTATTACTAAATTTCACTCCTCCTTCAACAATACCCATACCACCGTAATAATACAGGCTATCTCGATGCCAATCACATTCCCCCAGGTTTTTCGGATAGCCGGCATCACATATGATCTGAGGTAAATTAGGTTTTATGCCGCTTATGACATCTGATGAACTGGCAACAGAAATAATGACATTGGCATGGCTGGCTTCTTTTAAAGGATCCTTTACGATACTTATAAGGGCTTTATTTTTTTGCAAGACTTCTTTTTGCTTTTTCAGTTTGGATTGATTCCTGGCACAGAGTAAAAGCCTTTGACATTTTTTAGAAAAATAGTTGGCCAATGCAGTACCGATGTCTCCGGTGCTACCCAGTAAAAAGACAGAAGCGTTTTCTAAGCCTATATGCTTTAGTTTGCAAGCCTGTTCAACTGATTTTATAATAAATGCAGCAGTCAGGGTATTGCCGGTTGTATAAAAAGTACCTGGATTAAGCAGGCTCAATTCACCTTCTAATACAATAGACGTAAAACCGCCCAAAGCAGTAACACCCGCATGGTTTGAAGCTGCAATATCAGCGGCCTCTTTAATTTTGTCGATGCACTTTTTGAAATGCCTTACTTTGAGTTCATCGGGTGAAATAAAGGTCTCAATATAAAGCCCCCGGCTCTTACAATTGCCAAGTATTGACGAAACTTCGACATCAAAAATCTTTCTGGGTGGTATGTATTGATACGTGTCTTTGATCTCCTCTATTGTTAAAGGAACCAGGTCACTTTTTCTAATAGAACTTACAAAGTCATGAATTTTATCCCAGGAGTCCTGATGGCCAATTGCGGCAAAATCTATGCTGGTAAGTTGACGATCCATGGTAATGTTAATTCTCCGGGAATTCCTATTTCATCTAGTTTTTTCACATATAGTTGCAAGGCATTTCCTCTTAATTCTTTGATGTCGAGTTCAAGAAGAGGAAGTGATTCTTTCATGCATGTTCCATTACAAACCCCGCAGTGTCCTTTGGGATCAGTTTTACTACTCCATTCTGCAAGGATGGTCATGCAGTCATAATGAATGCTTTCTACTTTAGCGATAAACGCATCACCATGTTGCTCATATTCTTTTTTTAGCACTTCAACAGCATGGTCGAGATGTGATTTTTCTTCTTCTGCGATAGCTAAAAATAAGGCTCCTGCTTTTCCAGGTAAACATTTTCCTATATCGGTATACATGGATACTGCATAGGCTTCTAACATTACTTCCTGCACGATAAAACAGGCTACAAAATCCTTGTCATTTCCGTACTGTATTACCTTATCCCGAATACTTTTCCAATAGATGCCATCGAGATTAATATTGACATCTAAGTCATATTCTTTGGCCATGTGAAGAAAGCCTTCAGCGTGCATTCTTTCACCATCAGCATGTTCTGATGCTTCCATAGCTTCCTCATAGTCGTCTATGATACTGCAAATTGTGGCAAAGTTTTTCATCCCAATGATTTCACCTACGATGGCCTGTGAAAACAAATCTGTAACAACCGATTTATAATTCAGGTCTTTTAGTTTTTCTCTAAGTTCCATATTTGATTGAATTTAAATTAAACAACTGCATAGTCTTCAAAACATAACATATTCGAATCGTTTTTAACAGGCCCAGATTGCAGAGAAGCTTGAAAAAGAGAGGATTTAAATGTTAAGTGGAAGAATTTCTTTTTGATTGGTTTTAATATTTTAAGATGCTCACACATGGCAATAGAAACAAAAGTGAGGTTTTTTTGATACGCCAGGTGCCTGGCATATTCTATAAGCTTCATTAGTTCATGAACAGAACCCTTTTCACAGGCATAATAACGTATATACAACATATCAATGGGCATACCAACTTCAGGGATTTTGGGAAGGCCCATAGGTTTTTTTAAGATACGCAACATACCTAGTGCCAATTTGATACCAATAGGTGCTCTCAACAATACATTTTGCTTTAATTGTGTTGTATCCATTAGCCTTATTGCTGCTACAATTTTACCGTCTTTTTTATAATAATATTCCTCTTCAATGTCAGCATCCATAGAAGTCGGACTGTTGGCTATATCAAATTTTTGCAGGTAACTTTTGTAGAATTGCAAAATATGCTCCGTCAATTTAAGATCTGCCTTATGAATATTAGGGTCGGTTAATGCCTTCTTTTTTGATAATAACTGGAGGATATCGAAATTTGCTATCCTGTTGAATACGGGCAAACCTACCCTGCCTGAAAGTATGCGTTCTATTTTTGTATTGCCTTCTGCAACGGTTACAAAAAGAGAATTTAACTGATCATCCTGTTTAATCTTTTCATATGTAAATTGAAGTAACCTCGCAAAATTGGACGTGCTTCTCAAATGCAAGAACTTTACATCTGAGATAATACCTGATAGGAAAGCCTCACCTTTTATAAGGTACTCCTTTTTAGAAAGCGTGATGCTCCCCTCAATCGTATTGTCATGAGTCACTACATAAGTCTCACTTTCTCCCCGTTTTTTTAATAAGGCAAAGAAATCTGGTTTGCGTTCTATTCGCAAGGAAAAATCACCCTCCATCGGAAGTGATTCAGTCAATAAATGAAGCGATTTATTGTCTTTTGAACTAGCTCGTCGAATGTTTTTCATTCCGAATTACGGACAAGGTTATATTTTCTTTGCAGAAAAATCAATAGAACTGATTTTTCCAATTTACAAAGATCACTTGTTAAGAGATCTCTTCGTTAAGATGATCAATACATCACAGCATATATTGATATTCAGTCAATTTGAAGTTACAAAATATTGGAATACAATTCTAATAAAGCATGTTGAAAATTGAAATAAGGAAATTTTGAATATTGAACCTGCCTGCCGGTTTACATACCGTAGGTATGCAGGGAGGTTCGAAGTATGCTGTAAAGAAGAATGTTTGTATGTATCAAAACCGGCCTATTTTGTTTTTCGTCTTGCATCCTGAGAATTTTAGCCGAGGGAGAAGCAATAGCCCCGAAGCGAAGCGGC
>CBDUAP010000248.1:0-4027 GCA_965365165.1 uncultured Flavobacteriaceae bacterium | reverse complement strand
GGAAAAGGAAGGTATTTCAGTTGAAATCATTGATTTGCGAACCATCAGGCCATTGGATCATGATGCCATTTTTAATTCTGTTAAAAAAACCAACAGGCTGGTGATTTTAGAAGAAGCGTGGCCATTTGCCAGTGTGTCTTCCGAGATTACTTTTCAGGTTCAGGAAAATGTGTTTGATTATCTCGATGCACCTATCCAGAGAATTACGACGGCTGATACGCCGGCCCCTTTTTCACCCGTTTTACTTGAAGAATGGTTGCCGAATAAAACAGATGTCATCAAGGCTGTGAAAAAAGTAATGTACCTGTAAATTTTCAACATATCACATAAAGAAAGCCATTTGATTTTTCAAATGGCTTTCTTATTTTTATACTATAAATAACGATGAAAATATTTGGGCAGGATATTTAATGTGTATATTTGACATGTTTAAAAGTCTAATAAAATTTGGCTTTACGCCGAGCTTAACTTTAGAATAAAAAATAATAAATGAGCAAAAGTATCGATAAAAATATTTTTTTGGATGATGAAATTGAGAATGGTTTTTACCTGTTGAAATTTCACAATGAAAAGGATGAAACAATGGAGGTTCTCAGGGAGGTTGACAAATCCTTTTTACAACTTCATTTTTGTATCAAAAATACTTCTAAACTGGTTTTCAACAGAGGTCACTATGTTCTGGATTTAAAAGAGAACATGTCTTTTATGTTGTATAACCCTCAACAGGATCTGCCAATCCATTTGGCACTCGAACCAGGATCCAAGGTAATCAGCCTGTTGATCAGGATTGAAAAATTCCATACTTTTTTTTCACACGAGGCGGGTCTTATTCATTTTTTAAGCGGCGAAAATAAAAACAAGAAATGTTACAGAGATAAGGAATTAAACCCTAATGAGATCATGGTGCTGAACCAGATGTTTCATTATGGTCTGCATTCTTCGCTTGAAAAACTTTATTCCAAAGGGAAAGTATATGAGCTGATCAGTCTTTATTTCCATAAATCAGACAATGATGGTGCCCAGAATTGTCCCTTCCTGGAAGATGAAGCCAATGTAGAAAAAATTCAGAAAGCCAAACAAATCCTCATAGAAAGTATGGCAGAGCCTCCGACGCTCTCAGAACTTTCCCATCAGATCAATCTCCCATTACAACATTTGAAAGAAGGGTTTAAACATATTTACGGGGAAACAGTATTCGCATATTTGTTGAACTATAAAATGGAATATGCCCGTAAATTACTGACAACCAGAAAGTATAATATTTCGGAAGTCAGTTTTGAAGTCGGCTACAGTACCCCAAGTCATTTTATTGCGGCCTTTAAAAAGAAATTTGGAGCTACTCCTAAGCGTTATATGAGCAGTCTTTCATAATTTTGATTTTTTTTAACCGTTAAGTAATCGAATGTTTTCATTTAAAGTGATATTTTCGCGTACCTGTTTTTCCTTTCATTTTTGAAGGGAATTTTTATTGAATTCGACATGACCAAAAAGATCCTGTATCTGATATATTTTATGGTAATTGGCCTTAACGCCCAGGTCAAAGTCAGTGGCTTTGTCGTAGATGAATTTGATGAACCCGTACCTTTCTCAAATATTATTTTCAAGGGATCCACAGAAGGAACGATATCTGATGAAAATGGTAAGTTTTACCTCGAGTCAGAAAACAATCACACCGAGCTTGAAATTTCCTTTGTTGGTTTTGAAACACAGATCGTCGCCTTAACCAGGGGTAGCAACAAACTAAGGGTTGTGATGAAAGAAGGAAGGGACCAACTCAAGGAAGTCACTATTTATTCTGGCCGGGTCAAAAAAAAGAACAACCCCGCGATTGATATCTTAAAAAAGATCTGGGCCAAGAAAAGAACTAACGGACTTTTTATGTATGATCGGTACGAATTTGACCGGTATGAGAAAATAGAATTTGATCTTAATAATATCGATGAAAACCTGATGAATAAAAAAGTATTCGATGGTATGGAAATGGTCTTTGATCAAATTGACACCTCTAAGATCACCGGAAAGGTCTTTTTGCCCATTTTCATCAATGAGTCTGTTTACAAAACCTATGGTAAAAACATATATCCAAGGAAAAGCAACAGCGTGCTGGTGGCCAATAAAAATTCGGGATATTCTGATAATCAAGCGCTTATATCTTTTCTCAAACAGCTCTATGTTGATTTTGATATTTATGACAATTACCTGCTTTTCTTTGACAAAAAGTTTTCGAGCCCCTTATCAAAATTGGGCCCGGACGTTTATAATTATGTATTAACAGACAGCAGTTTTATTGACAACAAATGGTGTTACAATATCCTGTTTTATCCGAGACGAAAAAATGAACTGACATTTAAAGGTGATTTCTGGGTAAGTGACACGACTTATGCCATTAAGGAAATTCAGATGTATGCCACAAAAAATGCCAATGTGAATTGGGTCAAGGATATTTATATTGAGCAGGAGTATGACGTGCTCAATGATTCCGTCTTCCTGTTGAAAAGAGATTATATCATGACCGATTTTGCGCTGAACCAGCGTGATAAGTCAAAGGGGGTCTACGGAAAGCGAACCACGTTGTATGACAATCACGTTTTTAATGTAAAAAGGCCGGATGATTTTTACAAGGAACAGATTCAGGACAATGAGGAAATGTACAACCAGCCCGATGATTTTTGGGCCAGAAACCGTCAGGAGGAATTGTCTGAGAATGAAATTGGCATTTATAAGATGCTTGATACTTTGCAAAATGTCAAAAGGTTTCAACAGATAAACACCATCGGAGAAATATTGGCCTCAGGGTACTGGAATTTTACCAAGGGCTGGGATTATGGACCTGTGTTTTCATCCATCGGGTATAATGACATCGAAGGTCTTAGACTTAAGGCAGGGGGGCGTACTTACTTTAGTCAGAATGATAAATGGCGGGCCAGGGGATATCTGGCCTATGGCTTTATGGACAAGAAGTTTAAATATGGCGTTGAGGGGAAATGGCTGCTGAAAGGAAAGGACCGGTGGGTAATTTCTGCCGGTACCCGCAGTGATATTGAACAACTTGGAGTCAGCCTGACAACGGCAAACGAGGTACTTGAAAGAAGCTTTGCGACAACATCAATATTTACAAGGGGAGATAATTCCAAGCTGTCAAAGATCGATTTGAGTAATTTTAAAGTATCCGTTGAGCCGGTAAAAAATCTTGAGTTGAGACTGGGAACTACCTATAAGACTATAGAATCGGCGAATCCTGAAGTCTTCAACGCAGATTATTTTGATGAGAATGGCAATATTCAGTCGAGGATTGAACAGGTGGATGTTAGTTTTACCGCTCAATATACTCCTAAAAGAATGTCATACGGGTTCGGAGTTGAAAGAAGTATAAGCAATTCAGGTCGTTATCCCACTTTCTTCTTCAGCTATACCAGGGGGTTCAAAGGTCCTTTCAACAGTGACTTTGATTACCATAAATTGCAATTCTTTTATGAACAGCCTTATCAGATGGGATTGTTCGGGCGATTGACCTCGACGCTTGAGGTTGGTAAAACCATAAATCCCGTACCCTTGCAATTGTTAAATATCGTACCCGGAAACCAGACTTTTTTTACTTCTAAAAAATTGTTCGACTTGCTGAACTATTATGAATTCGTAACAGATGAATATGCCTCACTTCATTTGGAGCATAATTTTAATGGTAAGATCTTTTCCAAAATACCGCTGATCAGAGACCTGCAATGGAGAGAGATTGTAGGGGTTCGAGGAGTTATTGGAGGGATTTCACAAGAGAACAGGGATATCAACGCTTCGGACATTATCTATACTGCCCCAGAGAATATTTATTGGGAATACCATTTTGGGATCGGCAATATATTTAAGTTGTTGAGGGTCGATTTTGAATACCGGGGAAGTTACCGAAAAGTTCCCGGGGCCACCAATTTTGCCGTTAAAGTAGGTTTCGGTTTTTATTTTTAGAAATCCAGGTACCAGTTGAAAAGACTCGATCTCAGGCCAATGCTGAACCAGGTGGTGTTGTCATCAG
>CBDUAP010000247.1:0-4047 GCA_965365165.1 uncultured Flavobacteriaceae bacterium | reverse complement strand
GTATTTGACAATACCAAGGCAGACATGAATAAATTTGATAAGTTTATTGATGAGATCGAACCGGAAAATTTGAGATTACCCGTATTGATGAAGAAATATGTCAAACAGAACGCAAGACTTGTCGCTTTTAACGTAGACCCCAAATTCAACAATGCGGTTGACGGGCTCATGTATATCAGGATTGCGGATCTTCCCGAAAGCACCGTTAAGCCTGTTATGGAAGAATTTCAGGCAGAGCTTGAGCGCAAATTGAATTCTGAAAATAACGAGGTTTAAAACCAGGGTTTTTTGTTTTCCTGATACAGGTAAAAAAACTCCTCATCAGATTTTGTCAAATAGACAATACCTTCAATCAGGCCAACCAAAGCCATAATACCGGCACCAATACCACAGGTCAGCACGGTGGTCAAAAGCATGATCAGTCCTTCATTTTGATAGCCCAATATAAATTTATGAATGCCAAAACAACCCAGAAAGATGCCAATAACACCGGCAATGATTCTTTTGTTTTCTTCAGGGGGTGCTAACCTGTTCCCATTTTCATCGACTATTTCCATTCCGTTTGTTTTTAGAACCAGGGTCTTTTCCCCACCTGATAGGTCTGGTAAAATGCCTCATCTGATTTGGTGAGGTAGATAATGCCTTCAATCAGTCCGATGAGTGCGACCAATCCGGCGAGGTAACCAAAACTGATCAGGCTCACGACCAGCATGATAATCCCTTCCTTTTGATAACCCAGGATAAATTTATGGATGCCCAGGGCTCCCAACACGATTCCCAGTATGCCTGCAATGATCCTTTTGTTTTCAGTTTCTGAACTCAATTGCTCATAAACGTCTTTTGCCCCTTTGCTGAATTCCTCTGCGGTGGATTTTGCTTCTTCCTGAAATTCCTGTGTGCTCTCATCCAGATCCCTGGCCATTTCCCTGGCTTTGTCTTTCAGTTTTTTTGCTCCTTCTTTTAGGTCTTTTTTCAGATCCTTTTTTCCTTGCTTGTTTTTTTCATCATCGCTCATTTCAATGAAAGGTATTAAGAGTGATTCACTAACAAATTTAGAAAATTTAATAATCAAAACCTATCCCTGCCAGTTCTTTAAATTTTACTACTTTTGGTGAAAACATTAGTTTTTTTCTATGAGGTCAAACGTAAAAGTTGCAGTTATTGGAGGAGGTAGTTGGGCTACCGCAATCGTTAAGATGCTATGCGAGAATATGGATGAGGTAGGATGGTATATGCGAAGTCATTATATCATTGAGCACATCAAACTAAACAAGCATAACCCTAATTACCTGAGTTCCGCTTATTTTGATCCCGAAAAGCTATATTTTTCTGAAGACATCAATGATATCATCACCTATGCCGATTATATTATTTTTGCCGTTCCTTCGGTTTATGTGCAGGCCGAACTTGATAAAATTAAAGTTCCCTTGGAGAACAAGGTGGTATTTTCCGCCATCAAGGGAATCGTTCCTGAATCAGGATTGATCGTCGGGGAACATTTTCATGAAAAATTGAATATTCCTTTTGAAAACATAGGCGTCATTACGGGTCCTTGCCATGCCGAAGAAGTAGCCATGGAGCGCCTGTCGTACCTGACCATTGCGAGCCAGGATGAGGCCAAGGCCGAAGTTCTATCTGCTAAACTTGCAAGCAGGTATATCAAGACCAAGATCTCTGATGACATTATAGGAACAGAATATGCTGCCATGTTAAAGAATATTTTTGCTGTGGCTGCCGGTATTGCACATGGTTTGGGTTATGGTGATAATTTTCAGGCAGTACTGATGTCTAATTCCATCAGGGAGATGAAGCGGTTTATCAAGAAGGTGCACAAAATGAAAAGGAACATTAATAATTCAGCTTATTTAGGGGATCTTCTGGTAACGGGATATTCTACTTTTAGCCGGAACAGAATGTTTGGAAACATGATAGGCAAAGGATATACCGTCAAATCAGCCATGATGGAAATGAGCATGGTTGCCGAAGGATACTACGCAACCAAAAGTGCCTACAAGATAAATCTTGAAAATGGAGCCCATACTCCCATCATTAATGCGGTTTACAGGATCCTTTATGAGAACCGTGATGCCAAGTCTGAATTTCTGAAGTTGACCGATATATTGAATTGATCTTTTTCCGGCTATTTGAAAGTCCGAATTTCATGAAGTGTGTTTTCTAAGAGACCACGTTGCTTTTTCAAGGTGTTTTCATCCCAATTAAAAACCTTTGCAAATTCAAGGAGAATGGGGCTTATGAGTTTTTCCATGCTAAGGGCATCAAAATAAAGCCTGCCTGTTCTTCTTTCAAAAAAGTCAAGGGGCAGCCCTACCATCTCGTTTTGAACTGTAAACCATAACTCAGCTTTCGCAAGCCTGGTTTCAGGGTCCTTATCTTTTAGTTCCTTGAATTTACCCAGAACAATTTCAGTTTGTTTACCATATCGCTGGACCAGGCTTGTAACATCTTTTTTGTCAAATCCAAAAGTCTTCAACCCAGGCAGGAGGTTTTTGATGTACTCTGTTACTTCATCATAGTTTTCAAAAGGGTCTTCAGTAAGGCATATGGATTCTGTTTGTATGGGTTGCAAGGATTTTTTTTCATCTTTTGTAACGCGCTTTTCGATCAGGTCAACCCCCCGCTCGGCCATTTTTCTGTAACTTGTCAGTTTACCCCCTGCAATAGAAATCAGCCCCGTTGCAGATTCGAATATTTCATCTTTGCGAGACAGTTCTCCTGCCGTTTTCCCTTCCTCATAGATCAGGGGCCTGAGGCCTGCCCAGCTCGACTGGATGTCTTTCAATTCAAGTTCAATGTCAGGGAACATGTGATTCACGGCACTGATCAAATAAAGCGCATCGGTCAAACTTGTTTTCACCTCTTTGGGGTCTCCTGTATATTTGGTATCCGTTGTGCCCACATAAGTGACTTTTCCTCGCGGGATTCCAAAGATCATCCTTCCATCGGGAACGTCAAAATAAACAGACTGTTTGACGGGAAATTTATCAAAGGGAAAAACAAGGTGTACTCCTTTGGTCAGCTGGAGTCTTTTGCCTGATCCCTGGCTGTGATCCATTTTATCTCTTGTCAGGTCAACCCAGGGTCCCGTGGCATTGACCACACATGAAGCCTTAATCTGAATGTTTTCATCAAGAAGTTGGTCGTAGGCCCTGACTCCTGATATTTTGCCATCGGAATATGCGAACTCCTTAACTTCGAAATAGTTGAGTGCACGGGCACCGTGCCTGACCGATGTTTTGAGGACTTCAATGGTCAGCCGGGCATCATCGGTTCTGTATTCAGCATAATATCCGGCGCCCTCTAGAATGTCTTTGGGGAGAAGCGGTTCTTTGAGCATGGCTTCTTCCTTGTCCAGCATTTTCCTCCTGTCATCTCCTTCAACGCTCGCTAAAATATCGTAAATCTTCAAACCTATAGAAGTCAGCCATGAGCCATAGGTTCCGTTTTGAATGATGGGGAGCAACATTTTATCGGGGACCACGAGGTGTGGAGCCAGGTTGTGGATGATCGCCCTTTCGGATCCAAATTCGTGTACCAGCCAAAAATCAAACTGCTTGAGATAGCGAAGGCCCCCATGGATCAGTTTGGTAGACTTGGAACCCGTACCCGATGCAAAATCATTTTGCTCGAGCAGGAGCACCTTGAGGCCTCTGGTAGCGGCATCCAGGGCAATTCCGGCTCCCGTGATCCCGCCTCCAATGATAAGAAGATCAAAGGTTTCATTTTGCAAGGATGCAACAATTTCCTTTCTGTTTAGGTTCGAAAAAGCCTGCATCAGTATCCTTTCTCTATTTTGGTGGGTATTCCGTCAATACTCGTTTCATTTTTTTCTTTCCAATAATCCCTGATACCATCAGGTCCTTTATTTTTTGCCCAGTCATCCAGTTGAAGACGCTCCTCCTTAAAATCAAAATAAGGAATGGACATGCCGCAAGAGGTCTGGACCATTTCAATACTGACATCCATGACCTGCCGGGTTCCGGCCAGATCAGGGAAATGGGCTACCGCCTGTTCCCAGTTTTTATCATT
>CBDUAP010000246.1:0-4060 GCA_965365165.1 uncultured Flavobacteriaceae bacterium | reverse complement strand
TCCCCATCTGTCGACAAAACTTCAAAAACTCCATCTCCCAATTCCAAAATGGAAACGTCATGCGTACCTCCACCGAAATCAAATACTACAATTTTCTGATCCTTGTGCTTCTTGTCAAGTCCGTAGGCCAAAGAAGCTGCTGTAGGTTCATTGATGATTCTTTCTACCTTAAGACCAGCAATTTCTCCTGCTTCTTTAGTTGCCTGTCTCTGTGCATCATTAAAATAAGCAGGCACTGTAATAACGGCTGAGGTAACGGCCTGGCCTAAATAATCTTCAGCAGTTTTTTTCATTTTTTGTAACACCATTGCTGAAATCTCCTGAGGCGTGTATAAACGTCCATCAATATCTACTCTTGGTGTATTATTGTCTCCTTTTACGACTTTATAAGGTACTCTGTCAACTTCTTTTTGACACTCTGAGAATTTATTCCCCATAAAACGTTTAATGGAATATATCGTGTTATGCGGATTAGTAACTGCCTGTCTTTTAGCAGGATCACCAACCTTTATTTCGCCACCTTCTACAAACGCAACAACAGACGGTGTGGTTCGCTTACCTTCCGCATTGGGTATCACAACCGGCTCATTGCCCTCCATTACAGAAACACATGAGTTTGTTGTTCCTAAATCTATTCCTATAATCTTGCTCATCAATATTTATTTTATAAGTTAATATTTATCTATATTTCAGTGATTTATTAAATGACAAACAGCATGCCAACCGGAAAAAACTGACAGGATGTCATTAGTTCCGTTAACTAAATAAGGAGTATTCTAAAAGAAATTGTATTTAGAGAGGCTTGAAACCGGAAGAATTAGGGTGTTTTTTGGCCTAATCGCAGTCTTCACGCCGCCGTGTATCTATAATATAAATGATCTTCCAGGCTCCGTCTTTCTTATGCAATTGAAATGAATTAACCCCACAATGACTCAGTTTATCATTGATATAGAATTCATAAGGGGTCCAGGCATTTGCCATACTTCCATCGACCTGAATTTGATAGGATAGTAATTTTTCCCGAAATTTTGTAGTGTCAGGAATACTAACTATAGATTTTAGGAAAGTATTGAAATCTGAGGTCTTGACTACACTTGCACCTTCTTTATCACGACCAATAGTTTGCATAATTATACCAGAACTGGTAGTGCTTTTTATTAGCACAGAATCCTGATTGTGAAATCCATTAAAAAACATTTCAACGGCCTTCTTTACTTCTTCTTTTTCATTATTCTGGGCATTTAATAAACCAGAACTAAAAATCAACAGCAAACAAATAAATACTCTCATTGTTTAATCGTTTAAACTTCGGTGCCTAAAATAAGGAATAATTTAAACAGTTTACCTTGCTCTTAACAATTGAACAAAACTCCTTACATTTAACTCGCCAAAAAGAAAGCAATGTCTATTTCCAAAAAAGAATACAAGAGGGTTACTGTTAAGTCCTTAATAGAAATGAAGAAGCAGGGAGAAAAAATTTCTATGTTAACAGCATATGATTATTCCATGGCAAAGATTGTTGATGATGCCAAAGTTGATGTCATATTGGTAGGTGACTCTGCCAGCAATGTCATGGCAGGACATGAGACTACTTTACCTATAACACTCGATCAGATGATTTACCATGCCTCTTCTGTTATCCGGGCAGTAAACAGGGCTCTGGTAGTAGTTGATCTTCCTTTTGGAAGTTACCAGAGTGATCCCAAAGAAGCACTTCGTTCAGCTATCAGAATAATGAAAGAAAGTGGTGCTCATGCAGTAAAGGTCGAAGGTGGTATTGAGATAAAAGAATCAGTAAAACGAATCCTAAATGCAGGTATTCCGGTTATGGGACATCTGGGATTAACACCACAGGCCATCTATAAATTTGGCACATATACCGTAAGGGCCAAAGAAAAGCATGAAGCAGAAAAACTACTGGAAGATGCAGAAATTCTTGAGAAACTTGGCTGTTTTGCTATTGTCCTTGAAAAGATACCTGCATTATTAACCAAAAAAGTATCAGAAAAGATCTCCATACCAACTATCGGAATAGGCGGAGGCAAATTTGCGGATGGCCAGGTATTGGTTATCCATGATCTTCTTGGCATGACCCATGAATTCAATCCCCGATTTTTGCGCAGATACATGAATCTTTATGAGGACATGGGAAATGCTATTTCGCGTTATGTAAGCGATGTGAAAAGCCAGGATTTCCCAAGTGATGATGAGCAATATTAAAGTTAGTGGACAAAAGAACCAAGACCAACACACAAAATCTCCTGGTATTACATGAGGATAACCATATAATTATCATTAATAAAAGGCCTGGCGATATAGTTCAGGGTGATAAAACAGGTGATGTTCCTCTGAGTGAAATTGTTAATCAATACATTAAAAAAAAGTATAATAAGCCGGGGAAAGTTTTTTTAGGTGTAGTTCACCGAATAGACAGACCTACCTCTGGTATCGTAGTATTTGCAAGAACTTCGAAAGCACTGTCCAGATTAAACGAATTATTTTCAAAAAAAGCAGCAAAAAAAACATATTGGGCAATTGTAAAAAATCAGCCCAAAAATGAACGGGGAACACTGGAGCACTGGATGGTCAGAAACACAAAGCAGAATAAGTCATATGCCCATATTAAAGAGGTTCCCAATAGTAAAAAAGCAATTTTGGATTATAAAATCCTAAAAAAACTAAACAATTATTATTTGCTGGAAATCAATTTAAAAACCGGGAGACATCATCAAATCCGGGCACAACTGGCAGCAATAAAATGCCCTATTAAGGGAGATTTGAAATATGGCTTTGACCGCAGCAATAAAAATGGAAGTATTCATCTGCACGCAAGATGTATAGAATTTTTACATCCTGTTAAAAAGGAAACAATTAAGATATTGGCACCTACCTTTGAAGATGCCGTATGGGATGCCTGTTCATAAATACTCGTTGTATTTCGAAAAAAATCAACTAAAAAATAGACTTCGTGATATTGAATACAAAAGATTTACGATAGATATAATCTTACCGGGAATCAACGGGCAATAGCCAGCGCTTTCTCGCGAATGATTTGCCCCACTGGTTTGTTTTGCAAATGACTTTCCAGCCAGGAGAGAATATCCAAATAAAGAAAGGCACGTTTTTCGTATGGATGATCTTCATACTTCTTCAATTCATCATAAAGCTTTTGAAATTCAGCTTTTAATTCATGTGGATAAATATCACCTAACTTCCTTAAAAATTTAATCATTTCTTTTTGAACAGCCTGAAGATCATTCATTTTGAGAAGAAATTTATAGGTGCTTTTGAGCTGAACCTCCAGATGATAATCCATTCCTGCCTCATAATGTGCAACCAAACTTAAAACCCTTGCAAAACACATAAGATCCTCCCTCATTTTCAAATTTTTGTTATCAATGATCTTCTTCAGGTACTTTATACAGGTTTTATTATCCCCAACACCAAAATACAGGCAGGCAATTTTATAATAGAATATCATTATATGATGTTGGTCTATACGGTCTCTGTGTTTGGTGATCCCATATTCAATTATTTTTACCAGGTACAATCCTTTATCAAATGTACCTTCCAGGAAATGAAGATTCAACTTATTTGAATAAATATACAGGAAAGCCAAAGATGCTATATTGTCATTTTTTGAAAAGTCTTTTTCACTAACGATTGCCTCCAATTTTTCAAGCGTCTCTTTAAACTGTGAGCTATATTTCACAAAAAACAAAGATTCTAATAAATAGTGATTTCCCTTCAAAAAGAAAACAGGATTTAAATAGATCATTTTTCTATTATCATAGAACAGATCTACCCATTTACTTGCATATTTATAACAGGATAAGAAGTCCTGGATCAAAAAACTATACCACAAATGGGCTTTGTACAGCCATAGCTTTTCCCTAAATCCAAGATCTTCAATTTTATATTCAGGCAAATGATCTGAGAAATAACGCCTTACCCGGTGCAGGTCTTCATCATTTCGTACATAGCCTACTTTTAGCATCATTCCATATAGCTGGAGGGATAAATTAGAAAGTTTGCTGGTCATTACATTTTGCTCCGATAA
>CBDUAP010000245.1:0-4062 GCA_965365165.1 uncultured Flavobacteriaceae bacterium | reverse complement strand
TAAAAATTCATAGGATTTTAAAAACTCAATATCAGAACTGATATTGAGTTTTTTTTTACATTTACCCGATGAGAATAGAAGATTTGTACCCGCTTTATCAAAAAAGCTATAAAGTTGTAAAAGACACGAGGGAAGAAGTTCATGACAGTATTTATTTTTCTTTGAAGGGAGCCCATTTTAATGGAAATAAATATGCGTTGCAGGCGCTTGAAAAGGGAGCAAATTACGCCGTCATTGATGAGGAGGAATATCAGGTTGACGACAGAATGATATTGGTAGAGGATGCTATGAAATGCCTTCAGGACCTTGCAAGATATCACCGGCAGCAATTGGAGATACCCATTTTGGCCCTGACCGGAAGTAACGGAAAGACCACGACCAAGGAACTGATCAAGGTGGTGCTTCAGAAAAAATACAATTGTTTTGCGACCCAGGGAAATCTCAATAATCACCTAGGTGTTCCTCTTACCTTATTGTCTATGAAGCCTGAACACGAATTTGGTGTTGTCGAAATGGGAGCCAATCATGTACATGAAATTGAAAATTTATGCAATATTGCTTTGCCTGATTACGGCTATATTACAAATTTCGGAAGAGTTCACCTGGAAGGATTTGGTAGTCTCGAAGGAGTGATCAGAGGGAAAACGGAAATGTACGCACATTTAAGAGACCATGGCAAAAGGGCCTTTGTAAACAAGGCTGACAAGATTCAGATGGAACATAGCCAAGGGATGAATTGCATTACTTTTGGACCAGAGGGCTCAGAGTTCAAGATTGAATTTATGGATGCAGACCCCTTTGTCAGAATTGATTTTCGGGGCAAGTTGATCAATAGCAACCTGATAGGTGCCTATAATTACAGCAATATAGCCATGGCCATAGCAGTTGGTGCTTATTTTGAAGTTTCGACGGAAGACATCAGGTTGGCCATTGAGAGTTACGTACCAGCCAATAACAGGTCACAAATTATTGAGAAAGATTCCAACCGGATCATTCTTGATGCCTATAATGCGAATCCGAACAGTATGGAGGCAGCTTTGAAAAACCTGAACGGTTTATCTGACAAGTATAAAGTAGCGATTTTGGGAGACATGTTTGAATTGGGTAAGGATGCGATCCAGGAGCATCAAAAAATAGCTCTGATCCTTGAAAAGTCAAATATAGCAAAGGCTTTTCTTATAGGTCAAACATTTTCTGAAATTCAGGTTTCAGATAATAAAATCAAGCAGTTTTCAAGCTTTGACGAATTCAAAAATTACATGGAAGACCATTCTTTTAAAGATACAACCTTTTTAATTAAGGCTTCTAGAGGAATGGCTTTGGAGCGGGCTTTAGACTTGCTCTAAAGATGTTACCAGTCATCTTCTTCAACATACATTTTGTTATTGTTCACAAAATAGCTAAGGCTCTCAATTGCACGGGTCATTTCTTCATCAATGGGCTGTTCGATATATATTTGATACGCTTCCGGAAAGCGTTCTATATAAGTCTTCAAGCTAATAGCCTGTACATCTCCTTTAAATATTTTCCCTACCCTGAAATTTGAGAAGTCATATTTGAATCGATTGTCTTTCACCTTAACGGTGACATCAAAAAACAATTCAACATCAATGGCTTTCCTGATGAGGGTCCATTTAAATTTATAAGTGTTTAATTGTTTAATACTGATTGAATCCTGACTGATGGACTCAATCGGTTCGTAGTAGGTGGTTAACCAGGATTTTACTCTTTCCTTGATTTCTCCGCTGCTAATTCCTTCTGCCCGTACAACATCTTCATATCTGTATTCGCCTGTTTCGCCGTCAATCATGATCAATTGACTCCGGCCCACGTAAAAAGATAAAAATAAAATGAGGGGGACTATTATTTTTCTTTTTTTCATAATAATTTTGTCAAAAAAACACACCGTTTAAGAGTGTGTTTTTATAATGTATTAAGCAAGCTAAGGTATCAATTTTATTTAATTAATCAAAAAAGATAAGAAAGATAACATGCTTTAGAAATCTTACATGCGCTCCGGAACTTCTATCCCCATGAGTTTAAAAGCGGATTTTATCACTGATCCGACCTGATGAGATAATTGAATCCTCAGGTTTTTCTCGTCCTCGTTATCAGCACCAAAGATAGGTACACTCTGATAGAATGAATTGTAACTTTTTACCAGGTCATAGGTGTAGTTGGCAATAAGGGCAGGACTTAAATTTTCAGCAGCTTGCCTAATGATTTCCGGGAAATTCTGGATTAATTTGATCAGTTCTTTTTCTTTGGGATGAAATTCTGAATTCAATACCTGTTTTGGGGTCTCAAAATCGGCTTTTCTTAGAATGGACTGTATTCTGGCATAGGTATATTGGATAAACGGTCCTGTGTTCCCGTTAAAGTCAATCGATTCTTTTGGGTCGAAAAGGATGCGTTTTTTTGGATCCACTTTCAGGATATAATATTTCAGGGCCCCAAGCCCAATGATCTTGTACAATCGCTTTTTTTCCTCTTCATCATATCCTTCAAGCTTACCGAGTTCCTGTGAAATCTCACCGGCTGTCCGTGTCATTTCCTCCATCAGGTCATCCGCATCGACAACAGTACCCTCTCTTGACTTCATTTTTCCTTCAGGAAGGTCAACCATGCCATAAGATAAATGATGTAAATTCCCGGCCCATGCGAAGCCCATTTTTTTAAGAATCAAGAAAAGGACTTTAAAATGATAATCCTGTTCATTTCCCACTGTATAAACCAGGCCATCAATATCTGGAAAATCTTTGATTCTCTGAATGGCAGTTCCTATGTCCTGCGTCATGTAAACGGCCGTTCCATCTGCTCTCAGCACAATTTTTTCATCAAGGCCTTCATCGGTCAGATCGATCCATACCGATCCGTCCTGCTTTTTATAAAAAACACCTTTTTCCAGCCCTTCTGCCACAACTTCTTTTCCAAGGAGGTAGGTATTGCTCTCATAATAATTGATGTCAAAGTCTACACCAAGATTTTCATAAGTCTCATCAAATCCTTCGTAGACCCAATGGTTCATTTTCTTCCAAAGATCCACGGTGGTTTGATCACCAGCTTCCCATTTTCTCAATAATTCCTGGGCCTCTAACAGTATTGGAGCCTTTTTTTTGGCTTCTTTTTCTGAAATACCACTTGCCATCAGGTCCTGGACTTCTTTTTTATAGGCCTGGTCAAATTTGACATAATAATTGCCTACAAGTTTATCTCCCTTGAGCCCTGTTGTCTCAGGGGTTTCACCTTGACCGAATTTTAACCATGCTACCATGCTTTTGCAAATATGGATACCACGATCATTAATGATCTGGGTTTTATAGACCTTTTTACCCGAAGCTGCAAGAATTTCTGCCACTGCATAGCCCAATAAGTTGTTCCTTATATGCCCAAGATGCAGAGGTTTGTTGGTATTGGGAGAAGAGTATTCGACCATAATGGCATTTTTCCCGGGTGGGGCAAAACCAAATGTCTCAGCATCCTGAATGGAATTAAAAAAGTCTCTGTAGTAATCATCAGAAATGACGAGGTTCAAAAACCCTTTTACCACATTGAAACCGGTGACGATCTCACACTGCTCTTTCAGGTATGCTCCCAGTTGATTCGCAATCTCAAAAGGATTTCCTTTGATGAACTTTAAAAGAGGAAAGACCACAATAGTCATATCACCCTCAAAATCTTTTCTTGTTTCCTGAAATTCAATCTGATCGATATCCAGATGATAAATCGATTTGATTCCTTTTTTGACTATTGGATCTAAAATATTTTGAACCACGATGTAATGATTGATTAGAGCGGCAAAAATAATTATTTTCGTTTGATTACAGATAAGTTATCTTACATTTGATCCAAGCAATTTTGAAATGGATAAAATAATCGCTGATTTACCCGAGAAAGCAAAGGAAAAATGGGAGGAAAACAAGAAATACTTTGCAAAATTAAAAAGAAAAACGCCTAAAAGGCTCGACCTTTTGGTACATGGACTGCACGATCAGGAATTTGAAACCACCAATTGTCTGGATTGCGCGATGAGCCTGCCGCTCGCGTTGTTGTTGAATGGAG
>CBDUAP010000244.1:0-4085 GCA_965365165.1 uncultured Flavobacteriaceae bacterium | reverse complement strand
GCCAATACTTTGATCAAACCATCAGTATCCATACTGGCTCTCGACCTGCCCAGGGCGCGCATCGGAAAACTTCCTGATTTGTAATTCACTCCCTGTTCCTTGAGCTGTTCTTCTGTTTTGCCAACGGATGCCACTTCGGGCCATGTATAGACGACCCCCGGGATCAGGTTATAATCAATATGGGGTTTTTGGCCTGCAATGATTTCAGCGGCCATGGTACCTTCTTCTTCTGCCTTATGAGCCAGCATGGCACCCCTTACCACATCTCCAATGGCATAAATATTCGGGATGTTGGTCTGCAGTTTTTCATTGACATCAATCTGCCCTTTTTCATTTGACTTTACACCGGCGGCATCAAGATTCAAGCCCCGGGTATACGGATTTCGACCCACAGAAACCAGGCAATAATCACCTTTGATTTCGACTTCATTCCCTTTTTTGTCATCAGCGAGCAAGATGACCTCCTTTCCGCTTCTCTGAACTGATTTTACCTTATGGGATACTTTAATCGTGAATTTTTGTTTTTTCAGAACTTTGGTCAACTCCTTTGACAATCCGGCATCCATAGTAGGAATGATCCTGTCCATATATTCAACAACAGTAACTTCAGCCCCAAGGCGTTTATATACCTGACCCAGCTCAAGACCAATGACTCCACCACCGACCACCACGAGATGCTTCGGGACCTCTTTCAGTTTGAGGGCCTCTGTAGAAGTAATCACTCTTTCTTTATCTAATTTTATAAAAGGAAGGTTTGCAGGTTTGCTTCCGGTGGCGATGATTACGTTTTTTGATTCAATTTCTTCCGGTTCGCCTTCCGGCTTGCTGATTAAAATATGAGTAGGGTCTTTAAAGCTCCCCAAACCATGAAATACGTCGATTTTATTTTTTTTCATTAAAAAATCGATTCCACCCGTGGTTTGGTCAACAACTGCCTGTTTACGGGCAATCATTTTTTCCAGATTGATTTTTACCTCACCAGGGACCTCTATCCCGTGTGTGTCAAAATGTTTTATGGCGTCCTCATAATGATGGGAAGAATCCAGTAGGGCCTTACTCGGAATGCATCCAACGTTGAGGCAAGTTCCTCCGAGGGTATTGTATTTTTCAATGATCGCTGTTTTTAAGCCTAGCTGGGCGCATCGAATGGCAGCTACATATCCTCCGGGTCCTGATCCGATCACGGTAACATCGTATGATTTCATAGGGTATATTGAATTTTAATGCTTGCAAAAATAAGTTATTTGAACCTTAATAAGAAGTGATTGTCAAAGGATTTAAAAACAACAGGATCCTTCACCGGCAAATTTAATCTGTGAGATCGAATCTGAAGGTATGAAGTTTCACGACAGAAGATGTCACCGGCGGAAAATCAATTGATCAAGCCGGCCCTTTTGAGGAGGGCATCGGGAGAGGGTTCCTTTCCCCTGAATTTTATATAAAGGTCCATAGGTTTTTCAGTTCCTCCTTTGCTCAGTATATTTTCCTTGAATTTCATTGCCGTATTTTTGTCAAAAATACCCTTATCCTTGAAGGCTTCAAAAGCATCTGCGTCAAGAACTTCGGCCCATTTGTAACTGTAATATCCCGAAGAGTAACCTCCCTGGAATATATGTGAAAAGGCTGTACTCATGCAGTTGCTCTCAACATCTGGATAGAGCTGGGTGTCTCCAAAAGCTCCTCTCTCAAAATCCTTTACATCTGAAATGCTACCAGGATCTTTGGCATGATACGCCATGTCGAGTTTGGCAAAACTCAATTGCCTTAAAGTGGCCATTCCTTCCATAAAATTCGAAGAATCTTTTATTTTCTTGACCAGCTCCATTGGGATGACATCTTCTGTTTTATAATGCCTGGCAAAAAGATTTAGGGCTTTTTTTTCATAACACCAGTTTTCAAAGATCTGGCTGGGTAATTCGACAAAATCCCAATAGACATGGGTTCCTGATAAATTCGGATATTTGGTGTTGGCCAGCATCCCGTGCAGGGCATGACCAAACTCATGAAACAGGGTGGTTACTTCATTAAAAGTGAGCAAAGAGGGTTTTGTGGGAGTCGGTTTTGTGAAATTGCACACGATGGATACATGTGGCCTGGAATTTTCATTGTCTTTTTTCCATTGCCCCTTGTAAGACGTCATCCAGGCACCATTTCGTTTTCCTTTTCGCGGGAAGAAATCAGCATAAAAGAGCGCAACAAAATCTCCTTTGTCATCTTTAACCGTAAAAGTGCGAACGTCTTTATGGTATTTGTCAACCTCTTTTGTTTCTTCAAAGCGAAGACCATATAGTTTCCGGGAAATATCAAAAACACCCTGGACCACATTTTCCAATTGGAAATAAGGTTTCAGTTGCTCTTCGTCAAGATCAAAAATTGCTTTTTTAAGTTTTTCAGAATAATAGGCGCCATCCCATTTTTGTATCATTTCAATGCCATCTTTGCGAGCCAGTTTTTTAAGGCTTTCAAATTCTTTCTGGGCCGCAGGTTTTGCCTTGATCAGTAAATCGTCGAGAAATGACAATACCTTTTCAGGTTCCTCGGCCATACGTTCCTCCAAAACAAAATGGGCATGAGATTCATAACCAAGAAGCCTGGCACGGCGGTGGCGCAGGTTTACGATTTCAATTACAAGCTGTTGATTGTCAAATTCATTGTTTTTCATACCTCTTGACCCAAAAGCTTTTGCCATTTTTTCGCGTAGCTCCCGATTATCGGAATAAGTCATAAAGGGAATATAGCTGGGATAATCCAAAGTAAAGATCCAGCCTTGCTTATTCTTTTCTTCAGCCTGGGTCCTGGCAGCTTCAACCACACCTTCAGGAAGACCTGAAAGTTCCTTTTCATCGGTGAGGTGCAATTCAAAATTATTAGTTTCGGCAAGTACATTTTCACCAAACTTCAAACTCAGTTTGGCCTTTTGTTTGTCGATCTCGCGTAATTTTGTTTTATCTTTTTCGTTAAGTTGAGCTCCGTTTCTGACGAAAGCCTTATAATTCTTTTCAAGAAGCATTGTTTCTTCCGGGTTCAGATCAATGGCATCTTTGTTTTGATACACCGTCTCAATTTTTTTGAACAAAGCTTCATTTAACCGGATATCATTATTGAATTCACTGAGCAAAGGAGATACTTCCTGTGCAATCTTCTGTATTTCATCATTGGTTTCTGCGGCATTGAGGTTAAAAAAGATACTTGAAATACGGTTTATTCTTTCTCCTGAAAACTCAAGTGCCTCAAGGGTATTTGAAAAACTTGGGGCTTCAGGATTCGAGATGATGGCATCAATTTCTTCTTTAGCTTCTTTTATGGCTTTTTTAAAAGCAGGCATAAAATGTTCATTCTTTAACTTCGAAAAGGGAGCAGAAGTATATAAATTATCAAAGGGTTGTAATAACGGATTACTCATGGAATCATTTGTTGGGATTGACCTCAAAGGCCAATATTTAATTGTTGAAAAAGGTGTTTAATTAATCCTTTGTCTTGCACAGCAAATGGGCTAAGACTTCATTTTTTGTGAAGCTTTGATCACTTTGGCTTTTAGTGTTTCTTTGAACGCAATAATTTTATCCATCAGCACCTGGTCTGAAGCCCCGAGAATTTGAGCAGCCAGAATACCGGCGTTCTTTGCGCCATCCAGGGCTACTGTGGCTACAGGTACCCCACCCGGCATCTGAAGAATGGACAGCACGGAATCCCACCCGTCAATTGAATTTCTTGATTTTACAGGAACACCGATGACCGGTAAAGGACTCATTGAAGCTACCATCCCCGGAAGGTGGGCAGCGCCTCCTGCTCCTGCAATGATTACTTTGATGCCTCTTGTATGGGCTTTCGTGGCATAGGAGTACAATTTTTCGGGGGTGCGATGGGCCGAAACAATATCCACTTCGGTGAGGACATCAAAATGTTTTAAAATATCAATTGCTTCCTGCATAATTGGTAGATCTGAATCGCTACCCATGATTATTCCAACCTTGGCCATATTTTATGGATTTAAAAAAAACTTATTGATTTCAAGTAATAAAAATTGTATTTTTAATGGCTAAAGATAAGATAAAAAAGTGTTTTCCTAACAATGCAGATCCCAT
>CBDUAP010000243.1:0-4147 GCA_965365165.1 uncultured Flavobacteriaceae bacterium | reverse complement strand
GATTCATAACCCGGAGGTCGGCAGTTCGATCCTGCTCCTCGCTACATTGAAACCAAAAAAACCGTAACGAAAGTGATCGGTTTTTTTTTATGCTTTTATGTTATCCCAGCAGGGTTCAAAAAACTTTCTTCTTCTTGAAAATTTTACCAATATTATATCCAAAGGCGATTTTTGACTTGGTAACGCTCAAAAACAGATCATTATTAAAATTTAAACTACTGAAATACCAGTCTGTACCAAATGTGAAATGGATATAGAAATTTTTCCTATTGTACCCCAGGGACCCAAAGAAATCAGTTTTGAGCAACAGCGGATTAGAAGGAACATAATTTTCACCTACTGTCTTGACATATTTATAATCAAATCCAATCCCGGGTGCTACCAATACCGTGGCAAAAAAATTGGAAGGCAAAGCAAAATAAGCATTAAATCCTGCCAGTACCCCCATCCCAAAACCTGAATATTCATATATATCTGCCTGGTCATTGAAATATTCTTGATCAGGCGCTGGAATGATTGAGGCAGATGCATCAAGGTGCCTCATAAGTAAAAAGCCTCCCAAACCATAAGAAACAAAAGACTTTTGCAGATCCGGCAAACCAGACTTCATACCGCGAACAGTAATTGTGTTTTTACTCATTACACGCAAATATTCCAGTCCTAAGGAGAACATCCGGATATCATCCCTGAAGGTTTCATCTGAATTCTGACGGCTGGAAACTTCATAACCATTCACATTTTCCAGAGTAAATCCAAACAGATTCCTATTTAAAATAATCGCGCCCTCTGCTGCAAATTTTGTCGTATGTTCTTCCTCTTCTCCTGTTTTAATATTGAATACTATATCGATCACCATTTTTTGATTGGCGATACCTAATCCTACACCAAAAGGATTATTGGGCATGTAAAGCAATTTACTGTTTTCATTTTTCAGTCTGAACTGTTGTTGCTTAAAATTGCTGACCATTCTGACTGACCAATCCAATTTCTCACTTAGAAGCAAGGAGTCAATTATCTGAGACGGCTTAAGTATAGTATCGTGTACCGTAAAATTATTTCCATAAGAACAAATCGAAAATACCAGGAAAGCAATAAAAATGAAATTTTCTTTCAAAATGCACAGTGTGAATGAATTCAATCATAAAAATAAAAAAAGAATTTTGATAAATTGCTGATCCCCGGCATTCTTCTGCAGGGCAACGATTATTTCAGAACCTTAAACATTTTAAAATGAGGTCCCACCTGTGCTACATCAAATTGCTCTCCGATCATCTGATAGCCTAATTTTTTATAAAATTCAAGAGCTGTAACACGGGCATTACACCAGATGACGTCAATTCCTTTGCCTGCCAGCGTAAGTTCTGCCTTTTTCATGAGTAGCTTGCCATAACCCCTTCCCTGGTTTTTTGCCTTGGTAGCCATGCCTCGCAATTGGTACTGCGAACCGGAGAGACCTTCGCAAGATGCCTTCATAAAACTTCCGATGCACACCAGTTCCTCAGCTGCAAATACACCCAGGTGCAAGGTATCCTGGTCTAGATCACCGTGCATCACATGACTCAAGGTCATGTTTTTTCTCAATATATCTTTTCTGATTTGATAGGTGTCCTCGGCGCTTATTTCTTCAATTCGGACCATGTGCTTCATGCTATAGTAAAATTCAATTGAAAACTGATGCAAGTTTCACTTGTTATTCCATTTTATTTCTTTTCCTGCTTCCCGAATACATTTCATATTTCACAAACCTGCATTCCAGTTTGCCATTATATACTTTTATTTTTCTTGAGGTTCTCAGGCCTACATTCTTTAAGCCTTGTTCAAAATCAGATGTGATCAGCCATGCTGAAGTATCCGTGTATTCCTGCTTCAGGGTATCTCCTATTTTACCGTAAAATACAGGCACATCAATTTCGAGCCTTTCGCCATAGGGTGGATTGAAGAGCACAATTACATTGCCTTCAACCGGGCTTTTCTCCTGAAAGAAGTTTTTCCTTTCAATTTTAATAAATTCCTCCAGTGAAGCATTCAATACATTGTTCTGAGCCTTTCTCACTGCTGAAGGAGCCTTATCAAAGCCAATAATACTTTTATTTGAATTTCGGATTTTTTTCAGAAGGGAATCATGGATCACCTTAAAAAGTTCTTCATCAAAATTTTTCCATTTTTCAAAACCAAACTCAGGACGGTTTATATTCGATGGAATATTGTTGGCAATCATTGCTGCTTCAATCAAAATAGTTCCGCTGCCGCACATCGGATCAACAAAATGCTGAGTGCCGTCATACCCTGTTAAAAGCACCAGGCCGGCTGCAAGAACTTCATTGATCGGCGCAATGTTGGTGTCACTGCGGTAGCCTCTTTTATGCAAGGATTCTCCAGAACTGTCTAATGATAAGGTGCATACATTATTCTGGATATGAATATCGAACTGAACGTCAGGATGTTTTAAATCAATGCTTGGCCGCTTCTGATACTTTTGTCTGAAATAATCTACAATGGCGTCTTTGCTTTTCAAGGAAACATAATGTGAATTCGAGAAAATGGGCGAATGAACAGAAGAATGGATGGCCAGGGTGGAATCTGCGTCTAAATAATCTTCCCAGGAAAACTTTAATAAATTTCTGTACAAGTCATCTTCACTGGCCAGTGTAAAGGTATGGATAGGAACCAGGATTCTGATGGCTGTGCGCAAGGCAAGATTTGCTTTGTACATAAAACCGAGGTCTCCCTTGAATTTGACGTTTCGCACCCCTTCCCTAACATTTTGAGCACCCAGGTTTCTCAATTCTCTGGCCAATACATTTTCGAAGCCAAAAAGTGATTTGGCAAGCATTTCAAAATTTTCTTCCATAAGGCAAAAATAAGCTAAAGATTTAAGCTGATGCATAATTCTCACAAAAACTGAAAGTTTGAGCTGCAATACATATTATTTCATACTTTTGTTTGATTTTGACAACTATGCAAGAAGAAAAAGAATGGTTCAAAAACTGGTTCAACACTCCCTATTATCATGTGCTTTATGATTACAGAAATGATGAGGAGGCAAAATTCTTTATGAAGAACCTGGTCGGGTTTTTGCAACTGAAAAAGGGTGATCGCATTTTGGATCTGCCCTGCGGAAAAGGAAGGCATGCCGTATTTCTAAATGCCGAAGGCTTCAAAACAACAGGTGCCGATATATCTGAAAATAGTATACAATATGCCAAAAGATTCGAAAATGATGATTTGAAGTTTACGATTCACGATATGCGGGACCCCCTGGCCCATCAATACAACGCCATCTTTAATCTGTTTACGAGTTTTGGCTATTTTAATGAAGAAAGTACCAATGTCAGGATCTTGAAGAATTTTAAAAATGCCCTTTTGCCTGGGGGTCATATCGCTGTTGATTTTTTAAATTTGAAAAAGGTGATCAAGGACCTTGAACCCTACCAGCATTTTACAAAAAAAGGAATTGAGTTTACAATTAGAAAAAGGGTCTCAGAAAAATTTATCACAAAAGAAATTGAGGTCAACTTTGAAAACCAATCAAGCAAATATATAGAAAGGGTACAGGCCCTTGATCTGAACAAAATGGAAAAATTTACCCAATTGGCCGGACTGAAAATAAAACACGTATTTGGCGATTACGCCTTAAAAAAATTCGACGAACAACATTCTGAACGATTAATAATGATTATACAATGATTTACCTGGCGCTAATCATACCGGTAATTGCTGGTTTTGGACTTGTTCAGTTGCTCAGGCCCAATTCAAAACACCTGCAACTTTTTCTGTCTTTTAGCGGGGCCTATTTGTTGTCTGTTACCGTTCTGCATCTCATTCCCGAGGTTTTTGAGGAGTCGCATTCAAAAATAGGAGTGTTTATTCTGATCGGGATCGTTCTTCAAACAGGGCTGGAGTATTTATCAAAGGGAGCCGAGCACGGGCATCTGCACTTACATGATTTTCAGGAAAAAATACCCTGGCTGCTTTTGTCGAGTTTATGGCTGCACGCATTTCTGGAAGGTATGCCGCTGGGATTGGGAGACAGTCCCAATCTTTTGTATGCGGTTGTCATACACAAATTGCCCATCGCCATTATACTCGCAATGTTTTTAAAAAGTTCTTCATTGTCAAAAGGCCATGTTTTGCTATTCTTGCTTCT
>CBDUAP010000242.1:0-4174 GCA_965365165.1 uncultured Flavobacteriaceae bacterium | reverse complement strand
CATTGCCAAAGGTATTTTGACAGCCCGTGGGGGAATGACTTCTCATGCTGCCGTCGTTGCCCGGGGTATGGGTAAATGTTGTGTTTCTGGGGCAGGAGCCTTAAAAATCAATTATAAAAACAGAACCCTTACCGTTGATGGTCATAAATATCATGAAGGAGACTGGATCTCTCTCAACGGATCAACAGGAAATATCATAGAAGGGAAAGTTGCTACGATAGAACCAGAATTAAGTGGTGAATTTGCGGAAATCATGGCGCTATCCGATAAATATTCCAAGTTAAAGGTAAGAACCAACGCAGACTCACCAAAAGATGCCAGGGTTGCAAGGAATTTTGGTGCCCAGGGAATTGGCTTGACCAGAACAGAACACATGTTTTTTGAAGTAGATCGTATCAAAGCGATGCGTGAAATGATTTTGGCCGAAACGACCAAAGGAAGAAAACATGCCCTGGATCAGTTGTTACCTATGCAACGTGAAGATTTTGAAGGAATCTTTGAGGCCATGGAAGGACTACCTGTGACGGTTCGTTTGCTGGATCCGCCATTGCATGAATTTGTTCCTCACCAATTGGCACATCAAAAAGAATTGGCTGAAGAGATGCATATTTCTTTGGATGCAGTAAAGGCAAAAATAGTTGAACTCGAAGAGTTTAACCCGATGCTGGGCCACAGAGGATGTAGACTGGGTATTACTTATCCTGAGATTACTGAAATGCAAACCAGAGCGATAATTGAAGCCGCATTGAACCTTAAAGAAAAAGGTATCGAGGCAAAACCGGAAATTATGGTTCCTCTTATCGGTACCCTTGCCGAATTTGAGAGTCAGGAAAAAATAATCCGGGATACCGCCAAAACGGTGTTTGAAGAAAGAAACGATAAGGTTGATTTTCTTGTAGGTACGATGATTGAAATTCCAAGAGCGGCTTTAACTGCTAATTTGATCGCACAACGCGCAGAATTTTTCTCATTCGGAACAAATGATTTAACACAGATGGCCTTCGGATATTCACGTGATGATGCCGGAAAATTCCTGCCTATTTACATAGAGAAAGGAATATTGAAAGTTGATCCTTTTGAGGTTCTTGACCAGGAAGGCGTCGGACAACTTGTACAACTTGGAACAGAAAGAGGAAGAAGCACAAATCCGAATCTTAAAGTTGGAATCTGCGGCGAGCATGGTGGTGAACCAAGTTCGGTTGAGTTCTGTTATAATACCAACCTTAATTATGTGAGTTGTTCTCCTTTTAGAGTACCAATTGCCCGTTTATCTGCAGCCCAGGCTCAGATCAAGGCTTCTTGATATTATTTTTGTTAGAGTTAATTGTGGAAAAGAGGTGAATTTAATGTTCACCTCTTTTTTTTGTGGATTCATTTCTTAAAAATCTATTGATAATATCTTTTAGCTATAACCCAATGGAGGGCTAAAAATCTTTTATTTGATGTATTAACTCTGTATATTAGCTTTATGATCAAAGTAGTTTTGCTCGGCGCCGGAAATGTAGCCATCCATCTGGCAACAGCCCTCAGAGAAGCCAGGGATGTTGAACTGATACAACGTTTTAGTCGCAGTACTAAAAATAATGGCTTTTTTGACCCCTTGATTCCAGTTACGGATGACTTGCAAAAGCTGAATGAAGCCGATATTTATATCATCGCGATTCTGGACGATGAAATTGCCCTTTTTTCAAATGAACTGGGTCATTTAAAAGGACTGGTGGTGCATACATCGGGAAGTGTTCACATCGATGCGATCCATAAAAACCTTCGAAAGGGAGTACTCTACCCTGTTCAGACTTTTTCCAAAGAACGAATTCTTGATTTCAGGAAAGTTCCCCTGGCTATAGAAACCTCAGACAAAACTGACTTTGCCCTGTTGCATAAATTAGCTGTAAACCTAAGTGATCAGGTGCATGAAACTAACTCTCGACAGCGTGAGAAATTGCATATTTCAGCAGTATTTGCAAATAATTTCAGTAATTATATGTACCTACTGGCAAAAGAGATTTGTCTTGAGAACGAACTTCCTTTTGACCTTTTAAAACCACTTATCATAGAAACAGCAGGAAAAATAACTGACCTTGATCCTTATCTGGCCCAAACGGGCCCTGCCAAAAGAAATGACAAGAAAATAGTGGAAAAACATTTGTTAATGCTCGAAGGAGAGAAAAAAGAAATTTATAATATTGTATCTCGTGCAATTCGCAATACATACTCTTAAAAAAGAAACATCCCATGGATAAAAGCTATAAAGAAATCATGCCTTCAATCAATACCTTTATTTTTGATGTAGACGGGGTTCTTACAGATGGTACCATAACTATTTTCCCTGACGGGCAGCTGATACGCACCATGCATATCAAAGACGGTTATGCCTTAAAAACAGCGGTGAACAAAGGCTTTAATGTTTGCATCATTTCGGGTGGCACCAACCAGGCCGTAAAATCGAGGTTAAAGGGTTTGGGAATTACGGATATTTACCTGGGTGCGCACAACAAAATTGACCAATTAGAAGAATATCTCGATATCTATAATATCAATCCTGATCACGTGCTTTATATGGGGGATGACATTCCTGACCTTCCAGTCATGAAAATGTGTGGCCTGGCAGCATGTCCGAAAGACGCTGTGCAGGAAATACAAGATATATCACAGTATATTTCTCAAAAAAAAGGAGGTAAAGGCTGTGTAAGGGATGTAATCGAACAGGTTTTAAAAGTGCAGGACAAATGGGCAAATCATTTTGACGCTAAATATGATTGATCAGCATGAGTGCAAAGATGAAATTATTAAAAATTCCTTTGATCAAATGGCTGTTTGATGTGCTCCATAAGATCAAAATACCAGGAATGGAGGGTATGAATCTTTATGATCTGATGGACCTGTATTTATCAGGAATTATCAAAGGCGCCTTAACTTCAAGAGCTGGAAGTATTGCATTTAGCTTCTTTATCGCACTTTTCCCTTTTGCACTTTTTGTGTTGACGCTTATTCCCTTTGTTCCCATTGAAGAATTTCAGGATGATTTTATATCCTTTATTTTTCAAGTCATGCCTTCCAGGGATGCAAGTAATGCTGTGGAACACGTATTAAATGACATCGCAACCAATAAATACGGAGAATTGCTCTCGTTTGGTTTTATCCTTTCGATTTTTTTGATGACAAATGGTGTGAATGCCATTCTCAGTGGCTTCGAATATACCTACCACCAGATAGAAACCCGAACGGTGGTAAGGCAATATATGGTTTCCCTGGCCATCTCACTGGTGCTTACCATGTTATTAATGCTAACAGTTGGCATCATCATTTTTATCGAATTTTTTGTCAGGTCATTAAATGAACAAGTCATGTCGATAGATATCAATTTTTGGCTTTCAACCCTGCAAGTCATCATTTTGATCGCAATGTTATACCTTGTCATCTCCTTGCTGTATTATTTTGGAACCAGAGAAGGGAGGAAAGGACCGTTTCTTTCTCCGGGTACCATCCTTACCATCATACTTTTTCTTGTTAATTTTAAAATTTTCCGAATTTACGTTGAGAAATTTGCCCAATACAATCAATTATATGGTTCGATTGGTACTGTTTTGGTGATCATGCTTTTTATTTGGCTAAATTCTATTATATTGCTTCTCGGGTTTGAATTGAACGCAAGCCTTTTGAAATTACACCATAAACATTTAGAAAAAAAGAAATGAAACAAGGCTTAATGCTCATGTTCTTGTGCAGCTTGATGATGAGTGCTGCCACTGCACAGGATGTTTTGGGAAAATGGTACAGCATTGATCCCGAAACCGGAAAAAATGAATCCATCATTGAGGTATATAAAAATGACCAAAAATTATATGGTAAAATCATTAAGATTTTAAAAAAAGAAGACCAGGACAAAACTTGTATTGAATGTACGGGTAAAGACAAAGACAAGCCCATTGAAGGTATGGTCATTTTGAGAGGCTTGACCCAGGACGGAACTGAATGGGGAAACGGAAAAATTCTTGATCCTAAAAACGGCAAACTCTACAAGTGCTATATAACCCTGGCTGAAAAAAATAAACTTAAATTGAGGGGGTATATCGGCTTCTCACTTATTGGCAGGACTGAATACTGGCATCGTGTATTGGAATGAGATCAAAAGTCATCTGTAGCCGACATTATCACAAAGTAAAAAGAAAAA
>CBDUAP010000241.1:0-4199 GCA_965365165.1 uncultured Flavobacteriaceae bacterium | reverse complement strand
TCAGTTCCCGTAAGCATGATTCCTGCGATATAGGTATCGAGGATTTCGTATTCAAATCGCGCTTTTTTATTCTGAATATTAATATTCTTTTGCATGTAGCAAATCTAAATAAAAAATACGCGAATCAATAGTATTTCAAACCAAAAATATAGTTTGAATTTGCTTGATATGAAGAAAATTGGTTGTAAAAATCAGTTCAAGCCTGTCCAGTCGATCTTGATGTAACCTGCGTCACTAATCTCCTGGCTTTGTGCATTGTCCGATTCACCTGCCTCTACCTCATACATAACGACCAGATTATTCAAGAATTCAGATTTAACAGCGCCGGTCGATTCGGCTCCTATTTTGACATTATAGTCTGAAGTTCTGAATAACTGGACATTTTCATAAACAACAGTCTCACCATTGTTGGGTCCGGCCAGGGTGATCGTGGCTTCAATGTTATCGGCATTGATATTAAATACATGAGATCCAATATCGTTAAAAATGAGTGTTCCTGATATCTCTTTGACATCGTTTGTAGTGCATGAAGAAAATAGGGTTATGCATAGGATTACTGCACAACTTATTAAAATCTTTTTCATAGTCCCTTAATTTTAGCAATTGTTATTATCGAGACTCTATAACGCTAAGAGATAGGGTTTTATTTTGTATGAGCTCATGTTTTTGTTTGGCTTGTTGGGCGGGATTCTTTTAGAAGTACATTTTGAGCAAGGTATCCTCAGGATGTTACTTAAACTTTGACACAAAAAAGTTCATTCTCAAGAGTGACTGAAAATACGACGAACCTTTCACATTCATCAAATGTTATCCTGTTGATTTTCGTTTGCTTGGGATGTGATCAATTCGCGGCCCTTGTCCTAATTGATTTTTCAGGTCATTGTTAGGCAGAGTTTCTGCTGGCATTGATATTTCCAAATAGAGATCTGGTAATGATCTTTTCATAAACTTCCAGCAATTTTTTGTCCGGGTTTTCTTGTTTGTTGATCTCCTGAACCTTTTTTAACGCGTATTGCTGAATCGTTAGCAAAGGCAAAACGATCGATTCTCTGACTTCAATGGATGCCTTGCTCACAGGATAATTTTGCATAAGTTCCGATTGATTGGCGAGCTTTAAAGTCAGCCTCTTTGAAGTCTGGAATTCTTTGTAGATCAGTTTCCAGAAGTCACCGAATTCAGGATCATTTTCCATATAACGCGTCAATTCAAAAAAGGATTTTTTCATAGACATCATGCTGTTGTCGATAAGGCTTTTGAAAAATTTTGAATTGTTATAAAGACTCACAACTTTGTCGAATTGACCTTTTTCTTCATAGCTTGACAAGGCTGTCCCCACACCAAAAAAACCGGGAACGTTTTGCTTGAGCTGGCTCCATGATCCAACAAATGGTATGGCTCTTAAGTCACTAAAATTTAATTCCTTTGAACTTTTCCGCTTCGAAGGACGACTTCCGATGTTTGTTTTGGAATAGTATTTTAAAGTGCTCATTTTTTCCAGATAGGGAAGAAACTTGTCATGATTCTTAAACTCGGTATAGGCCTTATAGCTGATCTCAGCCAAGTTGTCCATGATCAGTTTCTGATCTTCGGTAAGCGTATTTTTTTTACTGTCAAAAAACTGATTTGAGACCCCTGAACTGATGAGTTGTTCCATATTGTATTGTGCCGAATCTGTTGTTCCGAAATTAGAGCTGATGGTTTGACCCTGAATGGTCAACTGCACTTCTTCGTTTTCAATAGTTGGGCCAAGGGAAGCATAGAACTGATGCGTTTTACCACCACCTCTTGCAGGAGGACCACCTCTTCCGTCAAAAAAGATCACTTTGATATTGTGCTTTCTCGATAATTCAGTCAGTTTTTCTTTAGCCCTGAAAATGGACCAGTTTGCCATGAGATAGCCGCCATCTTTAGTGCCGTCTGAAAACCCCAGCATGATGGTTTGTTTGTTTTCCCTTTTCTTAATATGGGCCCTGTAATTTTTATTCAGATAGAGCTTTTCCATGATGCCGGAAGCGTTGTTCAGGTCATCCACGGTTTCAAACAAAGGTACGACATCCACGGGCAGTTCATCTTGGAATTTGGTTAATTTCAGCATGGCATACACTTCCATCACGTTAAGTGCACTTTGGTTATTGCTGATAATATATCTGTTAGCTCCTTTTTCACCATTGGAGTTCTGAATGCTTCTGATAGCTTCCATTGAACCCAGGGTTTTGACAGTCAGCTCATCCTTAAAATCACCGGATGAAATATTCCCTTTAATCTTTGACAAGAAATCGATCTGGGATGCTTCATCCATCTCATTGTAATTTTTCGGAAACAGGGACGAGCCATCCTCCACAAGTTTTTTTGTGATGTGTTGGAATACCTGATGATGTATCCTGCTGTCTTGCCTTATATCAAGCGTTGCAAAATAGAAGCCAAAGATCCTGGCCTTATGGATGAGGTCTTTTAATTCTGTCAGATACAATGACTGGTATTCGTTTATCAACAAAGCTTTGATCTTCAAAAGTCCATTCATAAACTCCTCATGGCTCAAAACGATTTTATCCGGATTGATAAAACTTTGATACAATTTCCCCTCCAGTTCCAAAACAATGTTCACAACGTTTTTAAATGTCAACCTCCTCCTCAGCATCCTGATGTCCCTGTAGTAGTTCTTTAAAATAGATTGTCTTAACTTCTGAGCCACTTTAAGGGTGATATCAGTGGTAACGAACGGATTCCCGTCTCGATCTCCTCCGGGCCAAAAACCAAGGCTCACGAATTCATTATGTACCTCTTTGCCCTCGTAGATGTTACTTTCAATGTAATTATAAATGCTGCCAGCTGCCGGGTAAAAAATATTTTCAAGATACCAAATCAGATTGATTGCCTCATCGAGTGGCGTAGGTTTTTCAACCTTTAAAAAGGGTGTAATGCCAAGTTGAGCCAATAATTTTTTAATGGAGACGATGTCATTTGTTTCAATGGCCGAAGTCAGGTCCGTGATAATTCCTAATACGGATCCCGGATAAAACTGAGTGGGGTGGGCGGTCAGAACAATTTTGACTTTAAACTTTTCAAGGTATTGCTGTAGCGCCTCTTTTTGATTCTGAGCAAAGGCCTCTTCCTTGGCATTTCTCAAAGTACCTTTCCCATTCATATTGTGAATCACGGGAAAAGCGGCATCCTCAACAGCATCAAAAAGTACAACCTGCCTTTCAATGTACTGTATGAATTTGAACAGCAGATCTATTTTTTCTTTCTCACTGCTGCCAACCTGATATTTGCTAAAAAAATGATCAATGATGTGAACGGGGGTTTCACCCTTTTTAAATCCTGCCTGGCATTCACTGTTGAGCAAAGGCATCAACACACCCGTATTACTGATGTTGTCAAAGGGCAATGTGATGAAGATGCTATTGTAAATTCGATATTTTGTCAGAATATTCTGGTCGAATCTTTGTGATTTTGGCTGAGTGATCATGTGTTTTATCCTTGTTTGATGCAAATTTAATAAGAATACAAGGATAATACTATTTTCATTCGAGAATTAGGGAACTGACAATATTGATTTTAATTATTTGACAATCCGATAAAAAATCAAAGCCAAACTGATTATTTACTATTTATGTCGAGAGAAATGAAAAAAAGGCCGCTCAATTGGCGGCCTTTGGTAAGATGTTTTAGATCAGTTATTCCTGAATACCAGTTCATCATCAAAAGCATCCAGGATTATATTGCTTTGAGACGAAATGTTACCGGCTAGAATCTCTTTTGACAAATTGTTCAGTACCTCTTTTTGGATCACCCTTTTAATGGGTCTTGCCCCGAATTGAGGATTGTATCCTTTTGAGGAGAGACTGCTTATGGCTTCTTCCGTAGAGCTCAAAGTGATATTTTTTTCCTTCAGCATCCTTGACAGGGCCTCTATCTGTAATCTCACAATCTGGGTAACTTCCTCTTGGTTCAGAGGCGTGAACATAATGATCTCATCTATCCTGTTGATGAATTCGGGCCTAATGGTTTTCTTTAACAAACCGAGCACTTCCATTTTGGTCATGTCTATAACAGATTGACGATGCTCCATATCCATATTTTCAAAATTGTCCTGAATGATATTTGAACCCATGTTCGAAGTCATGATAATGATACTGTTCTTAAAATCAGCGACCCGTCCTTTGTTGTCTGACAACCTGCCTTCATCTAGTACCTGT
>CBDUAP010000240.1:0-4223 GCA_965365165.1 uncultured Flavobacteriaceae bacterium | reverse complement strand
GCTCCAGAGTAAGGGTCATCGAAAAAAGCAACAGACTTTATGAGGTCCAGCAGCATGGAAAGACACCGGGTAAGGTATTACAGCTTTTGCTGAGGAACTATGGGGGTATCCATGACCAGATGATTGCAATTAGCGAGGGTCTGCTCGCACAAAAATTGAATTTGGGCTTCAAAGAAATTATTGCTGCCCTTCAGTTGCTTGACCGCGATAAAGTCATTACCTACAAAAGAGCAACGGAGCTTGTTCAACTCAGATTTCTCGTTCCCAGAGAAGATAATTTTGTATATCACTCCATCTCAGGACACGTGAAATCAAGAAATAAAATCAAATTATTGAAGTCAAAGGCGATGCTGAACCTGGTAGAGAACATACATGTCTGCAGACAAATTCAATTACTCTCTTATTTTGGCGAAAAGGATGTTCAAGCCTGTGGACATTGTGACTCCTGTTTGAGTAAAAATAGTACAGGGCTTATAAATTATCGGTCCATAGCAGAAAAAATCAGAGCCCTATTCAGGGAGTCTAGTTCCTTGAATGCATCTGAAATAGCATTGGCTCTTGAGCTCGACAGAAAAGATGTGGTAAAAACCTTACAATTATTGGTTGAAAGCAATTCTATAAGATTAAATTTGCAGAAGAAATTTGAATGGGTAGAATGAAAGATATTCGCATTGTTTTCATGGGTACGCCAGACTTTGCCGTAGCTTCCTTAAAAGGACTGGTAGAGTCAGGGTATAGCATTGTTGGAGTGATAACGGCACCCGACAGGCCGGCCGGAAGAGGTAGGAAATTAAATGAATCTGCCGTTAAAAAATATGCCCGCTCTCAGGGTCTTGAAGTTTTGCAGCCTACCAATTTAAAGGATCCTGTTTTTTTAAATCATCTGGATGCCTTGAACCCTGACCTGCAAATCGTGGTTGCATTCAGGATGCTGCCAGTTCAGGTTTGGAGTAAACCCAGGCTAGGAACTTTTAATCTGCATGCCTCCTTGCTGCCCGATTACAGAGGTGCAGCCCCGATTAACTGGGCCATAATCAATGGAGAGACCCAAACAGGGGTGACTACTTTTTTCATCAATGAGGACATTGACACGGGCGCTATTTTGAAACAGGACCAAATTTCAATAGGACCAGAAGAATCTGCGGGGGAACTCCATGACAAGCTTATGGTTCTGGGTAGCAAAATTGTACTGGATACCGTTGAAATGATTCGTGAAGGCAATGCCAATCCGATCCCCCAGGAGGAAAAGAAAGTAAAATTAGCCCCGAAACTCAATAAAAACATTTGCAGGATCAATTGGAACCTGTCCAAAAAAGAAATATTTGACCTCATCAGAGGGCTCAGCCCATATCCAGGTGCCTGGACCATTCTGCAAAATGGAACAGAAACAATTGAGCTTAAAATATACAGAACAAAAATGATGGATGAATCGCATCATAGTGAGGCTGGCAGCCTTCTCATCTCAAAAAAGAATATAAAGGTTGCAGTGGCCGGCGGATACCTTGACATCCTTGAATTACAAATGGCAGGAAAGCGAAAAATGGACGCCGTGAGTTTATGCAACGGATATCATTTCAAAGAGAATTGTAAATTGATCTAATCACAATAATGATAGGGACTTAGGAACATTTCACATCATTATTTTCAAGTTTATCAACAAATTGAAGTTAATTATTAACAATATGAGCCTTTTTTAAGCCTAAAACTTGCGAAAACCCTTATAAAATCTATATTTGTTATGCTATTGAAAGGCAAAAAAACGAATATTTAACCAATTTTAAAATTTTTAATTATGAACAAATCAGATTTAATTGAATCTATGGCAAGTAACGCCGGGATTTCAAAGGCTGCCGCTGGAAAAGCATTAGACGCTATGATGAAGAGCATCACAGGTGAATTAATGACAGGAGGTAGAGTATCATTGGTAGGATTTGGATCTTTTTCAGTTTCTGAGAGAGCTGCCAGAGACGGAAGAAATCCTCAAACTGGAGCAACAATAAAAATACCTGCAAGAAAGGTTGTTAAATTCAAGGCAGGATCTGAATTAAAAGATTCGGTGAACTAGTCAATCACAACGACATTTATACAAAAACCCTCTTTTTACAGAGGGTTTTTTTATTAATTTATTTTTTGTACATTTAATCAGAACTTATTTAGTATGACAACTTTAAAACCGACAAAAGGGAAATTGCTCATAGCGGAACCTTCTATCTTAAGTGACAGTTCCTTTAACAGGTCAGTTGTTTTACTGACTGAGCACAATGACCACGGCTCCGTTGGTTTCATTTTCAACAAACCATCTCCTTATACCATAAATGACCTCATTCCTGATATTGATTCTTCACTCAATGTATATATCGGAGGGCCGGTTTCGGAAGACAACCTGTATTTTGTTCATAAGGTACCTGAATTGATACCGGATAGTATTGAAATAGGTAATGGCATTTACTGGGGCGGTGATTTTGAGACCATTCAGGATCTCCTGAAAGAAGACATTCTGTCAAAGCATGACATCAGATTTTTTTTAGGATATTCAGGATGGAGCGAACAGCAGCTGGAAGAAGAACTTCAGACAACTTCATGGCTGATTGTAGAAAACAATTTTAAGAATCTTTTTAAAATAAACCACAGCAACTTCTGGAAAGATGAATTGATCAAATTTGGAGGGATCTACCAATTATGGGCCAACGCCCCTATTGACCCGAGTCTGAATTAATGTCATTTTTTAATATCGCTGTTGAAAAAAGCCTGGATCTCTTTCGTTTTTTCTTTTGAATATTTTTTTTTCCTGTACTGATCCACACTTTGGATTTCACTGACTGAATTGGTTAAAAACACTTCATCCGCTTTTAACAAATCAAAAGGAGAAACCGAAAGTTCAAGGACGTTCAGATCGTCCTTTTTATTCAGTCCTTCAATCAGTTTTTTCCTGACAATTCCGTTGATGCAGCCCGAATCAAGCGGCGGGGTTATCACTTCATTTCCACGAACAAGAAATATATTCGAATTTATGGCCTCGACTACCTCCTTCTTCTCATTGATCAAAATACAATTTTGATAGTCATTCTCTTTAGCATACACGCTTGCAAGCACATTGATGATCCTGTTATTGGTCTTGATCGTTGACAACAAACCTGAAGACACCGGGAAATCTTTGTACAATTCGATTTCATAATTTTCTTGCTTAAGACCCCCTATCGGGGCAACCTCGATCAAAAAATTTGATTCATTCGTCTTGGGAGCATAATAGCCTCCATCTGCCCTGAAAACACTGACCCTCACTCTTGCATTTTTATTTTCAAACCTTCTATCCAGGGTTTTTTTGATCTGCCCTTCATAATATTCCAAAGTAAAATTCAAGGGTATTTTCATTCTGAGCATACGCATAGATGACATCAGCCTGAAATAATGATCTTCTATAAAATACAAAAGGCCATTTTCATATTTAAGGGTGTCAAAAACACTGTCCCCGTATTTGAAGCCTCTGTTCTGCAGTCCCAGACTAAACTCTTGATCAGGAAGCAAGTTCCCGTTAAAATTGATCATGTTTTACTTTTTAGCTTGATACACAAAAATAAAAAAAGCCTTGACAGATCAAGGCTTTTTTTTAAAATATAAGGTATTGTTATCCTCCGATAACATGTTTGAGTTCAGCGATTTGATTTTCCCAGAACATTTTAGATTCTTCAACCTCATCCTCATCCGCAAAATCCACAACCAAAAGAGAAACATCTTTGGTCAGGTCATCAACTTCTATTCTAAATTCAAAGTAAGTATCTTCTTCCTCATCTTCATCCCATTTGAACTTAATAAACAAATCCGTTTTCTGCGCAATTCTGGTAGCAACCTCTTCCGAATCATCCCACATAAATGTAAATTGCTTTCCTCTTGAATTTACATTATCCGCGAACCACTCTCCTAAAGAATCAGGAGTTGATATATATTGAAACAAAAAAGCAGGAGATGCGTGAATTGGGAATTCCAGATCTATTCTAACTTTCTTTGACATGCTTTTTTTTTAATGAAGGCAATATATAGAATATCTATTTCTAAAAAAAATATTTTTATTTAAATATTTTAGACCTCTTTACTTGCCCTGAATGAATTTGTTTTTATATTTGCAAACTCAAAAATTAGAAAGCTCCAGCAGCTTTTTGATAAAGATGAAGGCGAGGTAGCTCAGATGGTTAGAGCGTCGGATTCATAACCCGGAGGTCGGCAGT
>CBDUAP010000239.1:0-4233 GCA_965365165.1 uncultured Flavobacteriaceae bacterium | reverse complement strand
CATGATTTACTGATTTAAAATGAATAAAGTCCATAGATTTATTATTTGATTTGAGAGATATTTTACATTCCTGTAATAATACTTTTGTCTGTTACAATTTACCTCAATATTGAACGTTATAGGAATAATTATATCTGAAAAATATAATGTTTTAGTAAAATAAAACGATAATAAAAGCTTAGTATTTCCCCTATGAAAAACACTGCCTTTAAAATTTTGAGATTACATTGTTTTTCGATTCTACACGAATTCGATTGATCTTAGCCTATCACTTATTTAGTACATGAATAGGTGGTAATTTTTATAGTCAATTTAAATTATTACAGGGAAATTTTAGGTTAATGAAAGTCTCTTTTTCAGAAGATTAAGAGTGGCTTTAAATTTGAACTTTGTTACAATCAAAATGTGACTGAGAATGGCGAAGCCGTAGAATTTTAAAAACAATAATAACGATATTTGAATAAATTATAAATCATGAAAAATTTTGCATTAATAGGAGTAGGCGGCTACGTTGCTGTTAGACATCTTCGAGCCATTAAAGACACAAATAATCAATTATTGGTTGCCCTGGATAAATTTGACAGCGTCGGAATTATGGATAGTTATTTCCCTGATGCTTCATTTTTTGTTGAATTTGAAAGATTTGACCGGCATGTTGAAAAACTAAGGAGAAAAAATGTTCAATTGGATTACATAAGTATTTGTACTCCAAATTATCTGCATGACTCACATATCCGGATGGCATTAAGAAGCGGTGCTCATGCAATATGCGAGAAGCCATTGGTGTTGAATCCATGGAATCTGGATGCCTTGAGAGACATTGAAAATGAATATGATAAAACCGTAAATACCATTCTTCAATTACGCCTTCATCCCAGCATCATTGCGTTGAAGGAAAAAATTGATAAAGGGCCCAAAGATAAAATTTATGATGTTGACCTTACCTACCTGACTTCTAGAGGAAACTGGTATTATACTTCATGGAAGGGTGACGTGACAAAATCAGGAGGAATTGCTTCAAATATAGGAATCCATTTTTATGACATGCTTTCATGGGTTTTTGGAGGGGTTAAATCAAATAAGGTACATTTGCACAAGCATGACAGGGCCTCGGGTATATTAGAATTTGAAAAGGCAAGGGTCAGGTGGTTCTTGTCAATTAATTATGATGTATTGCCGAAAGAGATCAAAGCTAAGGGGCAAAGAACCTACCGTTCAATTACGGTAGATGGTGACGAGATTGAATTTAGTGATGGCTTTTTTGACCTTCATACAGCAAGTTATGAAAATATAGTTGCCGGGAAAGGATTTGGATTGGAGGAAGCGAGGCAATCCATAGAAATTGTTCATGACATCAGGGTGGCTGAATTATCTCCAATGGAAGGTGATTATCATCCACTGGCAAAGCTGCCATTGCCAAATCACCCCTTTAAAAACGGGAGCAGTTCATATTAAAAAAATACGATAACCAATTTATAAACAGTTTATGAAAACAGTAATTCTTGCGGGAGGATTTGGAACCCGATTAAGCGAAGAGACCGGAGTTAGGCCCAAACCATTAGTTGAGATAGGGGGGAAACCAATATTATGGCACATTATGAAAATGTATTCTCATTATGGGCACAATGATTTCATTATTTGTTGTGGTTATAAAGGATATATGATCAAGGAATTTTTTGCAAATTATTTTTTAAGGCATTCTGACGTGACCTTTGATATCAAAAATAATGAAATGAAGATCCATAAGAATGATATAGAACCATGGACGGTAACCCTAATCGATACTGGTGAAAACAGTATGACAGGAGGAAGGATTAAAAGAGTTAAAGATTATATTGGCAATGAGCCCTTCTTTTTGACTTATGGAGACGGTGTAAGTGATGTTGATTTTAATCAATTATTGGAATTCCATAAGAGTCAAAAATCATTTGCCACGCTAACGGCAGTACAGCAACCCGGAAGATACGGGGCTTTTAATCTTGAAGATAAGAATAATAAAATAGCACATTTCAGGGAAAAACCAAAAGGGGATGGCCATGACACAGCCTGGATCAATGGTGGTTTTTTTGTTTTGGAACCTGAAATATTTGATTATATTGAGGGCGATCATACGACTTGGGAAAGAGAACCAATGGAAGCCCTGGCCAAAGAAAGTCAGCTCAATGCCTTCAAGCATGAAGGTTACTGGCAAAGTATGGATTCTTTACGTGATAAAACGGTATTGGAAGAGATTTGGCAGGATGGCAAGGCACCATGGAAAAAGTGGTAAATACATTATAAAAAGAATAAATGATTGATTTTGATATTTACAAAGGCAAGAAGGTTTTGGTGACCGGTCATACCGGATTCAAAGGAAGCTGGCTTAGCCAGTGGTTACTGCAATTAAATGCAAAGGTTTATGGTTACGCCCTTGAGCCCGATACCAATCCATCATTGTATGACCAGCTGGGACTTGAGGATCAAATGACAAGCGAAATAAATGATGTCAGAAATTTTGAAGCGGTCAAAAGTTATATTCAAAAGGTGACTCCTGATATTATTTTTCATTTGGCGGCCCAGCCTTTGGTGAGAGATTCTTATTTAGATCCCGTTTCAACATGGGAAACCAACGTAAACGGCACTATGAATATTCTTGAGGCTGTAAGACAGCTGAATATTGAAACAAATGTTGTCGTGATTACTTCTGATAAATGCTATGAGAACAGAGAGTGGATTTTTGGGTACAGGGAAAATGATGCATTGGGCGGGTACGACCCTTACTCGGCAAGTAAAGGAGCGGCAGAAATTGTTGTTTCATCATGGAGGCGATCATTCTTCAATCCAAAGGATTATTCCAGGCATAAAGTCAAGTTGTCATCGGCTCGAGCAGGGAATGTCATTGGTGGAGGAGACTGGGCCAAAGACCGTATAATTCCAGATTGTATCCGAGCCTTACAGGATGAAAAGAAAATTCAGGTTAGAAACCCATTATCAACCAGGCCATGGCAACACGTCTTAGAATCTTTAGGAGGTTATTTGTTATTGGGTAGATCATTATTGATCAAGGAGAGGTCGAATCTGGAAAATGTTTGCAGTGCCTTTAATTTTGGCCCTTATGGGGCATCAAATAAGACTGTAGAAGCCTTGGTGAATGAAGTTTTAACACATTGGAAAGGCAATTGGAATTACAAAAAGGAAGATGCCTTTCATGAAGCTTTTCTTCTGAATTTAAATATTGACAAAGCAACTCAAATACTGGGTTGGAGTCCTGTCTGGGATTTTAAAATGACCATTGATAGAACGATCAATTGGTATAAAACAGTAAATGCAGATGTTAATGAGGCGAGTAGAATAACAAATATGCAGATAAAAGATTATTCAGCTTCTTATTTTAAGAATTTAAATCAATAACAATTTGAAATTTACAGAATTAAGTTTGAAAGGAGCCTATCTGGTCGATCTCAACAAGATAGAAGATGAACGCGGGTTTTTTGGACGATTGTGGTGCGAAAATGAATTTAAGAGTCATAATCTCAACACGAATATTGTTCAGTCAAATGTATCATTGAGCAAAAAGAAAGGTACTTTGCGTGGCATGCATTTTCAAAAAGGTGCCTATGCGGAAACAAAATTTGTAAGATGTACCCGTGGGTCCGTTTATGATGTGATTGTTGATCTTAGGCCTGATTCTCCAACATTTAAACAATGGTACGGAGTTGAACTCAGCGCTGAAAATTACAGAATGATTTATGTGCCTGAGAATTTTGCACATGGATTCCTTACGCTGCAGGACAATTCAGAAGTTTATTATTTGGTTACACAATATTACAATAAAGAACATGAAGCCGGTTTAAGGTATAATGACACTGAAATTAATATTCAATGGCCAATTGAAATTTCCGAAGTGTCAGATAAAGATAAGAATCATCCAGAATTTAGTATAAAACAAATTTTATAATGTTAGTAGATACATTTTTAAGAAAAAGAGAAGAATCCAATAACCACATAAAAGTTGGAGTTGTAGGTGCAGGTGAAATGGGCAAGGGATTGATAAATCAGATTTACAAACACACACCCGGCATGGAAGTATCTGTTACTTACAGTCGAAACGTGGAAAAGGCGCTGGAGTGTTATCGCTTAGCCGGTATAGAGAATTTTAAAATAGTGGATACGAAGGAGGACCTATATGAATGTATAAATCTGGGAATTGCGGCAATCACTCAGCATATAGATCTTATGGTTAATTGTGACGAT
>CBDUAP010000238.1:0-4264 GCA_965365165.1 uncultured Flavobacteriaceae bacterium | reverse complement strand
AAACCATCAGTTGGTATCTTGTCGAAACAGCTCTGACAGGTGAGATAACTTTCAAATATACAAATCTGCCCACCATTTGAATAAACTTCTTTTAGACCAGCCTTATTAGCCATGTGAGGACAGCTAACCCAAGCTGTTCGGGATTCTCCATTAATTCCACTGTAGCTATAGTTTTTTGAAAAATTATGATTACTAAAGATTAGAGGATCTATGAAATATTCCTGAAATAATTTATCAGTCATTGGAATGCTTAATTTTGTTAATTCCGATAGATCTTCCTGTGAAAGAATCATATCAAGGCAATTCTCGCAAAAGCATCTGCCAAAAACAATTACGATCAGACCGGATGACAAATAATATTTTTCGACTTTATCTGGTTCTGATAAATGTGGGCAAACTGACCATGTGAGCTTCTTAGAATCTCGTTCTGCAATATTTTGGGGTGACCTCAGGCCAATGTTTTGCTGAAAATTTGGGGTTCCAGTTACTATTACCCCTCCATCTAATTCAGGTTTTCCCCGAACAAGTAAGGATTTTTCGGTCGTAGTTACTTCAGCTTTCATTAAAGTATCCTCCATTGAAAATTCAAAAACCACTGAACACAGCCTTGAAAATTTCTGCAAGAATCGCACCAAGCGTGGGATGATAAAAATTTTCTATAATTTTCAGATGATTAACCTTAGATGGCAATTTTAGAAAACGTTTATTGTGCCAAATTATTGAATGTAGATGTCAAAATGAATACAAAAGGCCATTAAGGCCATTCATTCTCAAGTTCTACCCGAAAAACTCCGTTTTTGATTTATTCCATGAACCTGCACCACTATACATTAACAAGTGTTAAGGCTTCTGAGAACATGTCAAAATAATACAGAAGACTTGGCCCAGCAGCTTGCTGTGATTTGCAATCGCAGATTGCTGGCAAAGCCGGGGTAACCCGGCTCATTATAAGTTCAAACCTGTCCTTACTCCTTTTATGGATCTATATTCCTTTCTAAAGATTTCAAGATAAAATGCCGATATCAGAAAATAATAAGGGGAGTTCCATATGAATGATTTAGTCGCTGAAATATTATTATTTTTCTCTGCTTTTGCTACGATTTTTGTAATGGTTATAATAATTGTGAAAGAAAGGAGCAGACAGAAGACGGTTGATACCAAAAAGGCAAAGAAACATGTTAAAAGAAAGTTACACAATGAATCAGAAAGGCTTTACATTAATTGAGCTGATTTCAGTTATGATCATTATGTCTGTCATGGCTTCTGTGGGTGTAAAAAGACTTGACCTTTTATCAGACACAGCAACTGACAGAGCCTTTCAGGATGGTGTAAAAGAACTCAATGTGAGGGAATCTTTGACGTGGACGAATATAAAGCTGTCTGATACCGGTTGGACGAATGACGGTGAGGTCTTCTCTTCAATGGACACCAACCTTGGTGCTGATTTTGTATGGACGGCTGGCCCAGCTGCTTCTGGTGGTACGCTTCGCTTTAGGACAACGACTATTCCACTCACCAGAACGGCTTCCACAACCTCTTCGGTGGGTAGTTGGAAATAATTGCAGATTCATCATATTGGCTGAGTTTTAATGATTTCAAATCATACTTAAAAATAATTATGACATCAAATATGGTCGACAGATACTCACTTAAAAATCGATCTAAAATCAAAAATATGTCGGAATCCTGTTTTTGTGTAGAGATTGATTTAGGTCGGCCCTTGCCCATTTATAAGTTTCAGCTGAGAAGTTTTACCTCAAATGAAGCAACTATTTTGGTAAATAAAGAATCTTCATTAATAGATCACCTAAAGATTGGTGAAAAAGTTAAAATGAGACATTGGTCAATTAAAGCCCCATGGGGCGGTGAATTTTTTGATGCAGAGATAAAACATATCAAAAAACAAGATGGAAATCGGAAAAAGGAACCTGTTATTGTAGTCTTTGAAATACCAAAGAATCAGAGTTTTAATTGGGATAAGATCGCTGAATCGTTTCTTAGTACAAACGATGAAATTAAAATTTTCACCAAAAGAAATAAAAAAAAGGCAGATATAAATTTGATGCCAGATAGACGGCAAATGTCGGATGCTGTTGACTTGCCCGAAAGAAGATTAGGTAAGCAAAGAAGAAAGAACTTTGATCGCAGAAGTGGTGCAGAGCGCAGAAACAGCCTTGATCGAAGAAAAACCAAAAAATTAATTTGAATATTGCATGGTCAGAATGAATAACGTGATAAAAAAGTATAACCTAACCATCCCAAAATTGTTTGAGACCATTCTCAGGTTAAATAAAGAGCAACAAGAACAACTCTTGAAATTTGCCGAAGCGTTGCTTGTTAAAGATAATAGGGTGTCGGTCAGGAAGGCTTGTATGATTCCAATAAACTATGCGGCACGAAATAAAATTTATTCAGACCAAATTAAAGATATTAGTAAAAAAGGTTTATTTATTGAGACCCACAATCCCTTAATTATTGGAGATGAAATTTTCATGTCTTTTAACATGCAAGGCTACGATCGCCCAGTAAAGACCCAAGGTGAAATAGTCCACGCAACTCAACAAGGAATTGGTGTCAAATTCAAAGAAATCAGCCCTTATATTTGTCAGATAATTGAAGCTCTTGTTGAGAGAATGAAAGGCTGATTTTTATTAAACGCCTGTTTGTACTTTTTGCTCAATTTCTTTCTCCACTCAAATCCAGTCATTTTCAACCGTTTCATTTATTTCCTTTTGATCCCTGCAAATCCTTTGACCCGATAATCGCCTCTGTATTATACTGCTTTCAATATCCCATATAAAAAGGGTCTACCCATGGCTACGCCACTTGATCCAAATGATCTCGTCTCCTTCCATGAACTGCTCATGGCCAACTCTATACAGGTAGATGCTGCCGTACAGTTGATGATTGAGAAAGGATTCTTTACTCAGGATGAATTTTTTGCCAAACTGAAACAGGTACAGGCTGAATATCAAAGCAAGCAAAACCGTGTTTAGGATTAAAATTGTCGGCATGCGGTGATGATTTTATTACGGTCAAATTTAAGATTTGCTTAACTTGACAACCGCCAATTATGATATTTGTAATTTTATCAAACTTGGAATGCCATTTTATATATCTGTATTTTTACAATTTTGCTGATATCGGTATGATGCAAGTTTTTATAGTCGTGGTTTTTTACAATTATTCTCAATATCAAAGTAGTCGTACGAAACTCCTGATTTCTGTTGCCCTAACCCTATAAAAAATTACCACATCGTGGTCTTGACATGATGTCCTTATTTGATAGGGTGACTTAAACTCAGCTTCATTTCTCGCAGGACTTGTAGAGTGATAATTTAGAAATCAGGGAGGCAAATGGGGAAAAATGTTTATTTTATATATTGGTCTATGAGCCCCATCAGGCTTAGACTTCATCCATCAAAATAAGTTTATAGAAAGGAGGATAAAATGGAACAAGCATTACCGATAGAAGAATTGGCAAATCAAAGATTAAACGTTCTTGTGTATGCTTACACCCTTCTGGTTAAGAATCTTATGGAAGAAGGTGTAGAGCTTGAAAAAGTAAAAAAGGCCAGTGATAAAGTATGGGCTATATTGGGGCAACAAGCAGCTGAGCAACTGAAACCCATGTTTGGAGAATCAGCGAATATTGAGGCTCTTCAGCAGTCGGGGAAAATAGCAGCAAGTGTCCACGGAATTGAATATAATGAGAATGTAACTGAAAATGAGATTCAATCAGAATATGTTAAGTGTCCTTGGCAGGATGCTTATATAGCACTGGATATGCCAGCTGATTGGAGATTATGCGCAAGCGGTCATCTTGCTTTTACTGAAAACATGTATAATGGATTAATCCCAAATGCCACTTTCAAGTTGGATAAAAACATGCCCTCTGGAGATCCGAATTGTGAAGGAGTAACATCAACATGATGTTCTCGATTGGGGTCGCAGCTCCGTGAGTGGTTTTTTATTACGGCAGGGTCAAAAAATGGCCCTGCCTTTTTTGTTCACCACTAAGCAGTAAATTAGGGTATAACCTACAAATAATAATTGAAAAATCAGATTTTGGTACGCTCTGCTGCAACATATCACAACTCAGCGTGTTGTAGGATGAAATTGTATCTTAATTTATAAAATGAAAGATTGAATCTTGATCATTGCAAATTATTCTATGGGTTCAGATTTTCTTTTGACACGAATGATATTCTGACATTTACCACCTTTGATTGCACAATCTTCAATTGCGGAAGCCAGTTCTTCA
>CBDUAP010000237.1:0-4299 GCA_965365165.1 uncultured Flavobacteriaceae bacterium | reverse complement strand
CCCTCTCGAGAGGGGAAATCCGACGCAGGAGGACAGGGGTGTGTACAAGATATCAAAATCAAACCTACTCAAACGTCTGAATATAAAATTCTATTTCCCGTAAAACATTTTCCATGTCTTTCATTACTTGAACATCAGAAAATCTTAAAATACTTATTCCGAGATTTTTCAATTTTATAGTTTTTAAAGAGTCTTTTTCGAAAACCTCTATTAATTCATGAGAATAGCCATCAAGTTCAATTCCTAAATTCAATTCATGACAATAAAAATCCAGAATAAAATTATCGATAGGTTTTTGTCTGTGAAAATCATAACCATGCATTTGTTTGTTTTTCAATTTTAGCCACAATCTTATTTCTGCTTTAGTAGAATTATTTCTTAATATTCTGGCATATTTCTTCAAATAAGGTTTATAAAAAATAATTTTTCGTCTTTTCAAGGTTGCTTTTAATGTATTGGTGATTTTTTGGATCGAGGTAAGCATAATATAGATAAGAATTGAAGTTTAATGGATTTACACACCCCTGGCCTATCGGCCGTCCCCTCTCAAGAGGGGAGAACTCAAACAACTTTCTTCTAATCCTGTCATCATTTATATTTGATAAAGGTGATGATTCGCAGGCCTCCGCCTCCCCTCTTAAACGGAGAAGCTCAAACACCTGCCTTCTAAACCTCTAACAAACTGAGTCTTACAAAGGTTGTGATCTAGTAACATCCACTCTTGACAGGGGAAAACTCGAACACCTTTCGTCCAACCCTCTAAACAATGATCTTTAAAAAGTATTTGGTCAATAGACCTCCCCTCTTGAGAGGGGAAATTCGACGCAGGAGGATAGGGGTGTGTTTAAATTGGCTCATACAATGCCTTTCAGTACCATAAATTACTCAAATACATTTTTTAATCTCGAAACCCCATTTCTTAATGACAATTTTGATCAGCAGGTCCCCTCTTGAGAGGGGAAGTTCGACGCAGGAGAACAGGGGTGTGTTTAAAATATTAGTTACATTTTTTGATTTGGATCACCATTAATTTCATACTAATCGCAGTTTAATGTTTACACACCCCTGGCCTATCGGCCATCCCCTCTCAAGAGGGGAATTCAAAACCCTGTTTTTTTTCAGAATAAATCGTAAATTGGCATAAGAACTAATCGAATATAAATGTCAATATACCTTGCAGAATTTCTCGGAACTTTCTTTCTGATCCTCATCGGAGGGGGCGTTGTGGCCGGAGTCCTACTCAAAGATTCCAAGGCCTTTGCCTCCGGCTGGAATACCATTGTGGTGTGCTGGGGACTCGCCGTGACCTTTGCCATTTACGCCACAGGAAGCATCAGCGGTGCGCATATCAACCCGGCAGTAACACTGGGCTTTGCCTTTGCAGGTGAATTCGCCTGGAACCTGGTACCGGGGTATATAGGAGCCCAGGTGGCGGGTGCCTTTTGTGGAGCCGTCATTGTATGGATCTTTTATATCCCCCTGTGGTCGAGCACAGATGACAAAACAGCAAAACTCAGCATATTTGCAACCGTTCCTGCAGTGCGCTCCTATACACACAACCTGGTAAGCGAAATGATAGGCACTGCGGTGCTCATATTCAGCCTTCTTTTCATGGGAACAACAAAATTTACTGAAGGGCTCAATCCATTGGTCGTCGGGGCATTGATCATGCTCATTGGATTTGCCCTCGGGGGGACAACAGGATACGCCATTAACCCGGCAAGAGATTTCGGGCCGCGCCTGGCACATTTTTTGCTTCCCATCAAAGGGAAAGGAACCTCTGACTGGCCTTATGCCTTCGTTCCTGTGGCAGGTCCAGTCCTGGGCAGCTTTTTAGGAGCATCTTTATACAAGTTGCTTTACAATAATGACTTCCAGATCCGTTATGGGATAATCCTGGTCCTGGTGGCCGGGCTTTTGATTTCAGTCGTGATCAATAATATTTACCCTCAAAAAAAATAAGCCTCATGACTAAAAAATACATCCTTGCCCTGGATCAGGGAACAACGAGTTCACGGAGCATTCTTTTTGATGAGCTGGGTAAAATATGTGGGGTCGCGCAGAAAGAAACAGAGCAGATCTATCCAAAACATGGTTGGGTTGAGCAAAATGCCGTTGAGATCTATCAGTCCCAGTTAGAGACCATGCACACGGTCATGAGAAATCAGCATATCGACTTCTCAGCCATTGCTTCAATTGGCATCACCAATCAAAGAGAAACAACAGTAATCTGGAACAAAAAAACGGGTGAACCCATTTACAATGCCATCGTCTGGCAGGATGTCAGAACGAGTAAATACTGTAAATCACTTAAAAGTGACGAGGGCCTTAGCGAATATGTCCGCATGAATTCTGGCCTGGTGATCGACTCCTATTTTTCTGCTACAAAGATCAAATGGATCCTTGACAACGTTCCCAAAGCCAGGGAACAAGGTGAAAAAGGGGAATTGATGTTTGGGACCGTTGATACCTGGCTGCTCTGGAACCTTACCCGAGGCAAGGTCCACGCCACAGACTATTCCAATGCCTCCAGAACCATGATCTATAATATCAATAAACTGGATTGGGATCAGCACCTGCTTGACAAACTGGATATTCCAAAAAAAATGTTGCCCGAGGTACAACCTTCCTGCTTTCACTTTGGAGATTTCGTCATCAATGACCATAACATCCCGATAACAGGTATTGCCGGCGACCAGCAGGCCGCTTTGTTCGGCCAGGCTTGTTTCAAAAAGGGTGAAACTAAAAATACTTATGGCACGGGTTGCTTCCTGCTTATGAATACAGGCGACCATCCGAAATATTCGAATAACGGACTTTTAACCACGATCGCGTGGGGTATAGACGGGAAGGTCCAGTATGCCCTTGAAGGAAGCGTGTTTATTGCAGGAGCGGCCATACAATGGTTAAGAGACGGACTGCAACTCATTGATCACGCCAAAGATTCTGAGTATTTTGCCAGGCAGGTAGAGGGAGATAGTAACGTGTATGTGGTCCCCGCCTTTGCCGGACTGGGTGCGCCTTATTGGGACATGGATGCACGGGGGTCCATTTTCGGGCTTACAAGAGATACGGGCAAGAATCATTTGATCAAGGCGACCCTGGAATCGCTCGCATACCGAAGCAAGGACCTCATTCTTGCCATGGAAGAAGATTCCGGCTTCAAACTTGCAGCCTTAAAGGTGGATGGCGGAGCCTGTGCGAATGATTACCTCATGCAGTTTCAGGCGAACATCCTTGATTCAAGGGTTGAACGTGCCGAGATCATCGAATCTACTGCCCTGGGGGCAGCTTATCTTGCAGGGATCGGCGCCGGACTTTGGAAAAAAGAAGACATCCTGAAAAACAGAAAAATTCAAAAGGAATTCGATCCGGAGATGACGGTGGAAAAAAGAAAAAAATTGTACGGTACCTGGAAAAAAGCCGTAGAAAGGTCAATGAACTGGGAAGATTAATTAACTGAACACTGTAACCGTATCAGATCATCTTATCTTATGAAAAAAGACATAGAAATACCTGCCGTTGAAAACCTGATCATGGCGGTGACCGAAGAATACAACGAGGTGTTTAAAACAAACGATCACTATGTATACCTGATCAATAAAAAAGAAGTCGAACTTGAGATGGTCCTGATCCTTTCAAGCGGTTCAGACCGGGACAGGGCAACTTCTGTAATGAGGCATAAAATAGAAAGATTACCTCCGCTTTCATTTGCGAGGGTAGAACTGATGCAGGAAGAAATACTGGCTTTAACCAATCATTTCAAGGTCAGTTTTTTTGAAAACAACCGGCTTTTTGAAAAAGAGTTCATCCTTGAAAAAAACGCTTTCAGAGAGGGAGCATTAAGACACATCAACATCCTGAACAAAAGAGGAATTGTACTAAAATAATCATCATGGCTAAACATTACGACCACATCAACAAGAGACTTGAAAAATTCATTTTAACGCAGAAAATATTCTTTGTGGTAACCGCCACAGACAAGAGTCGGATCAACCTTTCCCCAAAAGGGATGGATTCATTCAGGGTCATTGATAAAAAAAGGGTACTATGGCTCAATCTTACCGGCAGCGGCAATGAGACAGCGGCCCACCTTGACGCAGACGGGCGGATTACCATCATGTTCTGCTCTTTTGAAGGTGCCCCTATGATCCTCAGGATCTATGGCCAGGGCCACGACAAAGTTGATTTCATCTATTTTTTTTCCTATTATTTCTATTCTATGTATTCCTATTTCTTTTAATTCAATTATTGTCTTTTTTTTCTCATCCAAATAGTATGAACTATATGCTCCTTCTT
>CBDUAP010000236.1:0-4323 GCA_965365165.1 uncultured Flavobacteriaceae bacterium | reverse complement strand
TAGGTCAAAACGCCAAACACTTCCCAATTATGGGGTAGGTGAAATGGAGCTTCCATACCAAAACGGATCACCGTAAAATCTTGATGGCTGGAAAATTCTCTTCCAACTCCAGCCATCAATCCCAGGTAAGGAAGTGGTTTGTAAATTCCCATAATACAAGCAGAAATAGGTGTTCCTCTCTCAATAGTTGCAATATTTGCTTCGTCTGAACCTGATCTTGTTTCGAAGGAATCACTTTCCTTTACAAAAAAGTCTTCTAGTATAATATCGTTGTGAAGTCCAATAGCCCATTTGTTATTGAAAAAATAGGTATAATTCAAACCAAAGGAAGGTAGGTTAATACTTTTTGTATTTCCGTCTTTAATGCCTGCAAAAATAACTGTATGATTGATTGATGCAGATAAAACATGTTTCTTATGAGCTTCATGGCTTTTATCATGATCTGTATGAGAAGTATTTTGCTCTTGATCAAGTGTATTATGTTCTTGTCCTTGGATCCAGTTGAATGATGCTATTATCATCAAGAGGACCAATATATTTTTATAATTACACATGGTCAGGATTTAATTAGTTATGAATTAAAAATAAGAAATTTAATTGGTGGATAAAAATCAAATTTTGAGGCCATTATTTCTGAATTAAATTTTATTTTTGCGCATGCAAAACAAGGTTTTAATACTAGATTTTGGGTCACAGGTTACACAACTTATCGCAAGAAGGGTCAGAGAACTCAATATATACTGTGAAATTCACCCATACAACAGCAATAATTTTGACGCCAATGATTTTCAGGCAGTGATTCTGTCTGGAAGTCCACATTCTGTGAGAAATGAAGATGCGCCTCATCCAGATCTCTCTGAGATCAAAGGGAAAAAGCCTCTGCTAGGGATTTGTTATGGCGCACAATACCTGGTGCATTTCTTTGGAGGGAAGGTAGGTCAATCCAGTTCACGAGAATACGGCCGGGCAAATTTGTCATATATAGACCATAGCAATGAACTTTTTGATAACATTGAGGAGGGTTCTCAGGTTTGGATGAGTCATAGTGATACGATTATTGAATTGCCAGAGAATTATAAAGTGATTGCCAGTACTCATGATATTGATAATGCTGCTTTTAAAATTTCAGGTGAACAAACCTATGCGATTCAGTTTCATCCCGAAGTATATCATACCTCTGACGGTAAGCAACTGTTGGAAAATTTTCTGGTTCATATCGCCAACTTAGTTCAAGATTGGACACCAACTTCTTTTGTGGAAACAACAGTCGCTGAACTACAGGACAAAATTGGAGACGAAAAGGTGGTGCTTGGTTTGTCTGGTGGTGTTGATTCTACAGTTGCCGCGGTCCTTCTTGATAAGGCTATTGGTAAAAATCTGTATTGTATTTTTGTAAATAATGGTTTGTTGAGAAAGCATGAATTCGAAAGTGTTCTTGACCAGTATGAACATATGGGGCTCAATGTAAGAGGTGTGGATGCCTCTGAAAAATTCCTGGAAAAACTAAAAGGAATAGAAGATCCTGAGTTGAAAAGAAAAGCCATTGGGAATGCCTTTATAGAAGTATTTGATGATGAGGCACATCGAATTGAAGACGTGACCTGGCTGGCCCAAGGCACTATATATCCGGATGTCATTGAATCAGTATCGGCCACTGGGGGGCCTTCAGCGACGATCAAATCTCATCATAATGTTGGTGGACTGCCTGATTTTATGAAATTGAAGATTGTTGAACCGCTTCGAACCATATTTAAGGACGAAGTAAGAAGGGTTGGAAGAAGTTTGGGAATTGATGATGAACTATTGGGTAGACATCCTTTTCCCGGACCAGGCTTGGGTATCCGAATACTGGGTGACATTACCGCGGAAAAGGTAAAAATGCTACAAGAAGTTGATCATATATTTTTAGATGGATTGAAAAGGTGGAAACTGTATGATTCTGTCTGGCAGGCTGGTGCTATGTTGCTTCCCGTACAATCTGTTGGTGTCATGGGTGATGAGAGAACCTATGAAAAAGCAGTGGTCTTAAGAGCAGTTTCGTCAACAGATGGAATGACTGCAGACTGGGTGGACCTCCCTTATAAATTTTTACAGGAAACATCGAACAAGATTATAAACGGTGTGAAAGGGGTCAACAGGGTGGTTTATGATATCAGCTCAAAACCTCCTGCTACAATTGAATGGGAATAGGTACCCTATTGTAGTATGCCGGAGGTCAAATTCAGTTTCATGAATAAAAATATTAAAAAATGGAGCTGAAGTAAAATAACTAAGTCTAATTCAAGTTTAGAATGAATAGAATGTTGAACTCAATGAAGAAATTGAAACTTTTGATCATCTTGTTCCTGATAGGATGCTCAACTATGCTGGCTCAGGACAAGAAATTTACGACCTACAGGGTGAAGCCCGGGGAAACCATTCAGAGTATTTCCAAAACTCTGGCCATCACACCATATGACTTGCTTAAATTAAACCCTGATATTAAGGATAAGGTCAATGAAGATGACATACTTATTATCCCTAATAAGGCCTATGACCCGTTGCAAGACATCAGTAATGCTGATCTGAGTAATATCAATCAAAAGGATATTATTGTAGATAAATTCATTTATCATGAGATTGCCCCGAAAGAAACCGTTTTCAGTATCCTTAAAAATTTCAATATTACAGAAGAAGAGTTGAAAAATAACAACCCGTTTTTGGCTCGTGAGGGTTTGAAAATTGGGCAGGTGGTAAAGATCCCGCTTACTGTGGATGAATCCCAGATGGCCGCTAACGATGAAAATACACAACCTTACCTTGTCAAGGCCAAGGAAACCAAATACAGTATTGCCAATAAATTTGGTATCAGTATCAGTTATTTGGAAGACTTGAATCCAAAAATTGCCGAAAATGGTTTACAGATTGATGATGTAATTCTTGTGCCTAAAGAATCTCTTGAAACGGTTAATGATGATTATGTGATTTATGAAGTACAGAAACTTGAGACCATCTATAGTTTGACTAAAAAGTTTGATATCACGCAAAAGGAGTTGGAAACCCTCAACCCGGAAGTGCGGGAAGGGGTCAGAGAGGGTATGCTCCTCAGGTTTCCGAACCCCTCTAAAAAGAAAGAAATATTCAAGGACTTGGTTCCTGAAGGAAGTCAATTGAAAATTGCCATGATGTTGCCTTTTAAAAGTCGTAGAGATAGTCTTGATTTTCAAAATGACAGGTTGTTACAGATTACAACTGATTTTTATTTTGGATCCCTGATTGCTATTGATTCACTGAAAAAACAGGGCTTATCCGTTCGTATGAAGGTATATGACACTGAGAACAACAGGCAGGTGTCGAATAAATTAAGCAATGACCCTGAATTGCAGGAATATGATGCTGTTATAGGGCCTATGTTTCTGAAAAATGTAAAAGACGTTTCCAATAATTTAAAATACGGGAAACCTCTGATTGTTTCTCCTATATCCACAAAGGACCATTCTGCCATCGCCAACAAAAAACTGGTACAGGAAAGAGCATCTCTTGAGCAGCATACCAATGCGATGATTGAATTCGTCAAATCAAAATACGAAGATCAGGACCTTATTGTTATCAAAAATGAAAGCGAACGTTCTGAAATACAGTTTAACCGTATCATTAAAGATATTGAATCTTTAAATCCTGATAAGGAGGTCAAAATTCTTCAGACCAAAGATGGATATATCAAGCCGGAAGAATTCAAAGTTTTCAGGGATACCCTTGACAGAAATATTGTCAACTGGTTTTTCCTTACTGATAATGACCCTGCCTACCTTGGTGATGTATTTAATAATCTAGGGGTTTTCCCGGAAGTAGACAGTTTGCTGGTGTTTGGCTTTGAAAAGGACCGTAATTTCAATAATATTGACAATAACTTTCTCGCAAGGGTCAATTTTCATTATCCGAGCAATACCTTCATAAACGATCGTGAAGTTGCCTATCAAAAATTTGAAGCCAGTTATAAAAGAAAATATTTCACTTTGCCATCGGTCTATGCTGTAGAAGGATTTGATATGATGTATGATTTGCTCTTGAGACTGGCCAATGGGACAGATTTTATAAGCCAGGGCATTTCTCAGCGAATTGGAACGCGTTATGATTATATCGAAAACACGTCAGGGAGCCTGATCAATAAAGGGATTTATATCATTAAATACGATGGCCTTGAGGAAAAAGTCATGAATACCTTTGAAGAATAAGTTTAGTATTTTTCTCCGCTGCCATAAATTTGATTGAAGGTATGGTTGGCAAACCCAAAACCAGCTTCTTCATACAGATTGAAGACAACATCGACCCCTGCATTCGTTA
>CBDUAP010000235.1:0-4468 GCA_965365165.1 uncultured Flavobacteriaceae bacterium | reverse complement strand
ACGTTATGCCTATTTGAAAAATGGATACAATGTTAGCGTGATTAAGGATAAGGCGAATCGAATAAGTGGTTTTGCAGGTGCCAATGCCTTAGAAGGCGTTGAAACTTCCTTGGTTTACGGCGTTGAGAACAAAGGAAAGGGGGCCGTTGTTTATTTGGTTGACGACCCTATGTTCAGAAGTTTTTGGGAAAATGGCAAACTGCTTTTTGGGAATGCCATTTTTATGGTTGGTCAGTAAATCATCCGAAGAATAATAAAATTTAATTTGACAATATGGGAAATGAACCTTTTTTTACAAATGACACCATCGTATTTGGAATGCTGATGATGGTTCTTGGTTTTATATTTTATACTTCATCTTTAAAAAAGGGGTTTTGGTTTAAATTTTATAAAATTGTTCCAGCCCTGTTTATGGCTTATATGCTACCGGCAGTGCTGACAACTTTTGGATTGATCGCCCCTGAATGGGAAGTTGTCAATGAGCAAGGTGAAACCGTAAGCAAGGCATCTAACCTATATTTTATGGCTAAAAGTTATTTGCTGCCCGCAGCCCTGGTGTTGATGACCTTAAGTATTGATATTAAAGGTGTATTTAATCTTGGATGGAAGGCCCTGGTCATGTTTTTCACGGGTACCATAGGGATTATTATAGGAGGGCCCATCGCCATTTTGCTGATATCCATGGTATCACCGGAAACCGTTGGAGGTGCAGGACCTGATGCAGTCTGGAGAGGATTGGCTACCCTGGCAGGGAGCTGGATCGGAGGGGGTGCCAACCAAACGGCCATGCTTGAGATTTATGGTTACAATCAGAAACTGTATGGTGGCATGGTCTTCGTGGACATCGTCGTAGCCAATATATGGATGGCAATTATATTGATAGGTATCGGAAAATCAAAAGGAATAGATAAATGGCTTAAATCAGATACGGCCGCTATTGATGCCTTAAAGGAAAAGGTAAGTAAATTTTCGAAAAAAGTAGAACGAAACCCGAATTTGACAGATTACATGATCATGATTGCCTTGTCATTCGGGACTGTGAGCCTTGCTCATTGGGGAGGGGAGTACCTTGCAGCTTTTTTTGCCGATTTTGTCAATGGCCTTAGCAACGAAACAACAAGGAATATTTTTACTTTCCTGAGTTCATCTTTTTTCTGGATGATCAGTTTGTCTACGCTGGCAGCCATATTGATTTCATTTACCAAGGCCAAATCATATGAAGGGGCAGGGGCAAGTAAAATAGGCAGCGTCTTTATTTATATCCTGGTGGCGACGATCGGGATGAAAATGGATCTGACGATGATTTTGGATAATTTAGGCCTTGTCGCGATTGGCTTCGTATGGATGACCATTCATGCTTTATTATTGATCGGTGTGGCCAAATTAATCAGGGCACCTTATTTCTTTTTAGCCGTTGGGAGCCAGGCAAATGTAGGAGGAGCGGCATCGGCACCGATTGTGGCAGCTGCTTTTCATCCCTCTTTAGCTACGGTTGGGGTATTATTGGCCGTATTTGGTTATGCAGTTGGTACCATAGGGGCTATTGCATGTACAATTTTAATGCAGTTGGCGGCACCTTAAATCATTGAATAAATTTTAAAATAAACCATTTTTTCTAATATATTTGCGGTCGATAAAAAAATCCATTCTAATGAAGAAGATCTATATGTTTATTCTGGCTGCTGTAATGGTTGCCGGTTGTAATAATGACAATGACAGCACCATGTATGTCAAGGCGAAGATCAAGGGGCTCAAGAAAGGAACCTTTTATCTTCAAAAGCAAAAGGATTCTCTTATCATATCAGTGGATTCTGTGAGTGTTAACGGGAAAGATGAGTTTATGATGACTGATGTGGTCGAGAGCCCTGAAATGTATTACCTGACCTTAGGAAAAAGCGCAAAAAGAATTGCTTTCTTCGGAGAGAAAGACACGATAAATATAAGTTCACAACTGGATCGTTTTTCAGACAAGGCGGTGATCAAAGGATCTGCCAATCAGGACCTTTTAAATGATTTCAATGCGGTACAGAAGAGATTCAACGACCAGAGACTTGACCTGATCAAACAGGAATTTGAGGCGCACAAGACAGGCAGCCAGGATTCTGTGGATATGGTGGCTGATAAATTCAAGAGATGGCAGAGAAAAAAGTATTTATACACAACGAATTTTGCTGTCAACAATGCTGATTTCGAGGTGTCTCCTTATATTGCCCTGACCGAATTGACAGATGCAAATGTCACCTTGCTCGATACGATTAACAATTCAATGAATGACAAGGTTAAGACTTCAAAGTACGGGGTGCAGTTGAGTGATTTCGTTAAAAAAGTCAAGGCTCAGGAATAATATACGTTTTCTTGTGGATTAAAACCTGTTGTCTCCATCCAAAAGATCACCCAGCCCGCCCAATACGCTTCCTTCTCCTTTGCGTTTTCCTCCTGATGAAGGCGCATGAGACAAGATCCTGTCAGCAAGCCTGCTAAAAGGGAGTGATTGAATGGCAACAAGGCCAGGACCGGTCAAATTTGCAAAAAACATACCCTCACCTCCAAAAAGCGTGTTTCTGATGCCTCCGATAAATTCGATATCATAATTTACCGTTTTGCTGAAGCCCACTATGCAACCGGTATCCACCTTGAGTTTTTCGCCTGCTTTTAATTCTTTTGTAACGACAGTGCCGCTGGAATGTAAAAAAGCCTTGCCGTCACCCTGTATTTTTTCCATGATAAAACCTTCGCCCCCGAAGAGACCACGGCCAAGTTTTTTTGAAAATTCAATACTGATTGATACCCCCTGAGCCGCACAGAGAAAAGCATCTTTCTGACAAATGAATTCGCCGTCATAATCATTGAGGTCAACAGGAAGGATCTTACCCGGATAGGGGGATGCAAAGGAAATCTTCTTTTTGATTCCTGAGATATTGGTAAAGACAGTCATAAAAAGACTTTCCCCTGTAAGCAAACGTTTACCCGCTGAGAACAAGCTGCCCAGGATGTCTTTGGACTGACCCGACCCGTCACCGAATATCGTATCCATTCTGATCTGGTCATCCATCATCATAAAACTCCCGGCTTCTGCAACCACACCTTCTTGCGGATCAAGTTCTATTTCAACGAATTGCATTTCTTCTCCGTAAATTTTAAAATCTATTTCATGTGCTTTCATGCTGTAATTATTTTAATTTAAATTGTTGATCATGCTTTACATTTGATACTCCAGGTAAAACTAAACTCAGAAACCATTTCATTTTCTTCATCATAACCCGTAGATTTTAAAACCATGAGTTGACCTTCACCTGAAGCTATGGCATCTTTGAGGGTTTGGTCTATGGTCTGCCCCTGGTCACAGCTAAAAACAATTCTGCCGGTGGCCTTTTTGAAAAATGCTCCTTCTTGCTTCACAACCAGCATTGAAATTTTACGTCCGGTATCCTTAATTTTTTTCATGACCAGTATTCCTGTCACGAGTTCGGCAGCCATTCCTTGGGTGGCCCAGTACAATGAACGAAAAGGGTTCTGATTTATCCACCTGTGTTTGACCCTTGCGCTTGCTATAGTGTCAGAAATTTTAATTAATCGAATGCCTGAAAGATAGGCCGAAGGTAATTTTAGCGCAAGAAATCTATTCAAGTTCCTAACCGTAAATTTTGCCATTTTATCGCTTTAAGGCCCTAATTTACAACAAAAATATCAATTTTGACGTAAATCTTAAATGTTAAAAATATGTTAAATTATAGTACTTTGTATTGCATAGTATTAGTTTTTGTATATATATTTGCATAAGAAAGTATTATAAGAATTAAATTATGTCATTACAAAACGAAAATAACACCGCCTTTTTACTTCATTTGTCAGCTTTTTTTGGATATATATTTCCATTTGGCGCCATTGTGGGACCCTTGGTTATTTGGGAGCTCAACAAGCGAAAAAGTGACTTTGTAGACAGCAACGGGAAAGAGGCGATCAATTTTAATCTCAGTTATCTGCTCTATACATTTGTTTTGGGCTTATCTGCTGTCCCTTTCGTTGTCAGAACTATTTTTAATGATTTTCATCATTTGGATCTCTTTGGAATGATAAGTATAGGGTCCATTGTGGGTGTTTTGGCAATAATTAAATTCATATTGATCATTTTTGCCGCGATAAAGGCCAATCAAGGTGAAATATATCATTATCCGTTAACCATTAAGTTTATTAAATAAATCAAATTATTATGATCACAATACTCATCTCAATCGTAATATTTATAGCAAATACCTTTAAGGAGGTTTTGTTCTAAAATAAAGGTCTTAAGAATCATTAATTAAAAGATTAAAAGAGAAACAACATGAAGATTGAAAACACAAAAGCACAAATGCGCAAAGGGGTTCTGGAATTCTGTATCCTTTCCATTTTGGAAGGAGGGGAGTCTTATACTTCTGAAATCCTGACCCAGCTCAAAGACGCAAAACTGCTTGTTGTTGAGGGTACT
>CBDUAP010000234.1:0-4529 GCA_965365165.1 uncultured Flavobacteriaceae bacterium | reverse complement strand
GAATATGCTATTGCCCAGGACAAACATGTTTTTATGGAAAAGCCGGTGGCCACTGATCCTGCCGGGGTCAGGCGGGTTCTTCAGTCAGCCAAACTGGCAAAAGAAAAGAAATTGAACGTGGTGGTAGGGTTGCAAAGACATTATGAGCACAAATACCTTGAATTGCATAAAAGGGTTCAACAAGGAGCTATCGGGAAAATAGTTGCAGGACAGGTATACTGGAACAGCGGAGGCGTCTGGGTCAGAAAAAGAGAACCGGGTCAAACGGAACTGGAATATCAAATGCGCAACTGGTATTATTTTAACTGGCTTTGTGGAGATCATATTCTGGAACAGCACATCCACAACATTGACGTAGCAAACTGGTTTGTTGGAGAATATCCTACGACTGCTCAGGGAATGGGTGGCAGGGAAGTGAGAAAGGATCTTGATCACGGAGAGATATTCGATCATCATTTTGTGGAATTTACCTATCCGTCAGGGGCTGTTATCTCCAGCCAGTGCAGGCACATAAAAGGTTGCTTTAACAGGGTCGATGAAGCCTTTCAGGGAACCCAGGGTTCTGTCGTAGCGAGCAAAGGAATCATCAGTGATTTGAATGGTGCCGAAAAATTCCGGCATGATGGCCAAAAGGATGCAAATCCTTATCAGGTAGAGCACGACAGGCTTTTTGCTGCCATAAGAAATAAAAATGAGGTCATTGCTGATGCAGAAAACGGTGCCAAAGCTACTTTGTCTGCGATCATGGGGCGCATGGCCACCTATTCGGGTCAGGTCATTACCTGGGAACAGGCCTTGAACTCACCCCTGAGCATGGTACCCGAGGATCTGACCTGGAATTCAACCCCACCTGTACTTCCGGATGAGCAGGGTCGTTATCAGATCCCCACACCTGGAGTCACCAGATTTGAATAAGGACAGATGAAACGAAGAAATTTTTTAGGGCAAATTATTGCTACAGGAGCCGCAGTCGGTGTCACACCTCAAATATTGGGGCAGGCCAGAATGCCCGGTCCTACAGAAGCCGGTTTTAATCTTAAGTATGCGCCGCATATCGGAATGTTCAAAAATCTTGCAGGAGAGGATCCTGTTGCGCAGCTTCATTTCATGGCAGATCAGGGTTTTACGGCCTTTGAAGACAATGGTATGAAAAACAGGTCAGTAGCCATGCAGAACAAGATGGCAAAAACCATGTCTGACCGGAATATGGCCATGGGGGTGTTTGTGGCCCATAAAATTTACTGGAATAAACCCAACCTTGCAAGTGGCGATGCTGATTTCCGTTCGGAATTCCTTAAGCAGATTGAAGAATCGGTTGAAGTGGCCAAACGGGTCAATGCAAAATGGATGACAGTGGTCCCCGGCCATTGTGATTTAAGGCAAAACATAGCGTATCAGACCGCCCATGTCATAGAGAGTTTGAAAAGAGCCTGCGACATTTTGGAACCTCATGGGCTGACCATGGTACTGGAACCCCTTAATTTCAGAGACCACCCGGGTCTTTTCCTCACCGAAAGCCCACAGGCTTATGAAATTTGCAGGGCAGTAGGCTCCCCATCGTGTAAGATCCTTTTTGATATTTACCATCAACAGGTCCAGGAGGGAAACCTTATCCCGAATATAGAAAACAGCTGGGATGAAATCGCCTATTTTCAAATTGGGGACAACCCGGGAAGAAAGGAACCCACCACCGGAGAGATCAATTATAAAAATGTTTTCAAATATATTCATGAGAAGGGTTACAAGGGAATTCTGGGAATGGAACACGGCAATCACAGTCCGGGTAAGGCCGGAGAAGAGGCACTGATCAAGGCCTACAGAAAAACCGATCATTTTCTTTAAATTTTATGAAGTATGCGGAGCCCTGACAAATGTATAATCCGGCACTTCGTTTATTATAACCGGTTTTTTTGCCTTGAAAGGTCCAAAACATGACGATCTTCTATAAAGACCTGTTGTTTATAGAAATAGTTTTCTCAAAAGAGAATATATGCGTAAATATGTTCAATAAAAATTATATAAAACCGACATTTTATGAAAAGATTCATCACCCTATTGGCACTGTTTATTTTAATAGTTTCATGTAACACAGAGAGTAAAAAGGAAGTTCAGGAGGCTGCGGCCTATAAAATTCCTGTGCATGCATGGATGGGATTGAAAAAAGATGCCACTGACGAAGATTTAAAAACCCAGTTTGACGATTTAAAAAGCAAGGGCGTTGACAGGCTCATGTATTCTGCGGGCCATGATCCTGAGGTATACAGAAGAGTTGGTAAGATCGCTAAAGCATCAGGACTGGAATTCCATACCTGGATACCTACCATGGTTCAAAATGATAAGCCCGAGCTGAAACCGGAATGGTACGCAGTCAACAGAAATGGCGAATCGGCTTTTGATAAACCGGCGTATGTTGCGCATTATCGTTTCTTGTGCCCTAATCGAGAAGAGGTTTTTGAGTTTTTAAAGAACTTATACAGCAGTGTCGCCGAAGTTGAAGAGGTTGATGGAATTCATTTGGATTATATCCGTTTCCCGGATGTGATCCTGGCGAGGGGCTTATGGGATAAATATGGTTTGGTCATGGACAAGGAGCATCCTCAATTTGATTATTGTTACTGTGACAAATGTCTTGCTGATTTTAAATCCGCATCCGGAATCGATATCAGCGAAGTTGAAGACCCCACACAGTTGGAAGAATGGAAACAATTTCGATATGACCTGATCACAAATATGGTGAGCAGGCTTTCGGAGGTTGTAAGAAGCAAGGACAAGGCAATTACGGCTGCGGTTTTTCCCGGTCCAAAATCACAAGCCATGAAATTGGTCCGACAGGAATGGAATAAATGGGATCTGGATGCTTATTATCCGATGAATTATAATGATTTTTATCTGGAAGGCACAAAATGGATTGGATCCGTAACAAAAGAAGAAGTGGAAGCCAGCTCGGGGAAACCTGTATACAGCGGATTGTTTATCTGTCCGAAGCCGGAGAATAAAGCTGCCGAAAAGGACCCTGAAGGTCATGGTTTGTTGCCTGAAGAACTGGAAGCCGGTATCAGAGAATCCATGAAAAACGGGGCTGCCGGTATTTGTTTGTTCACCCCCGGCAGAATGACTGAAGCCCACTGGAAGGTGTTCGAGAAGGCCATCTATACAGATTATACCAAATAGTATTCAATGCGCATTATAAACTTTTTTAACACTGCAAAGAAAAATGAGAATCGCATCCATTGATATTTTAAGGGCCCTGACCATGTTACTCATGATCTGGGTGAATGATTTCTGGAGCCTAACCGGGGTCCCAAAATGGCTTGAGCACGCGGCTGCCTCAGAAGATTATATGGGTTTTTCTGATATTATTTTTCCGCTTTTCCTGTTTATCGTAGGTTTGAGTATTCCTTTGGCTGTTGAAAACAGGATCGCTAAAAAGGAGAGCAGGAACACCATTCTGAAGCATATTTTGATCAGGTCTTTGTCTTTATTGCTCATCGGGTTTTTTATGGTAAACTGGGAAACCTCGCATTACGAAAGTATTCCTGGAGGAAATCAGTTGTGGGGCTTGATGATGGCGATTGCTGTCAGCCTTATTTGGATGCATTGGAAAAGGAGTCCCGTCCCTGAAAAATGGCATTTGCCCCTTCAGGGACTTGGCGTCGCGATTTTGGTTGTTCTGGCTTTGATTTATCATGGAGGCCCCAATGGAGAATTTGGCATGAGGACACAGTGGTGGGGTATTTTAGGATTGATAGGTTGGGCCTATGCCTACAATTCTCTGGTTTATCTGTATTCAAAGGGTAATATTTATATCCTGGCCGTCTCGTGGTTGCTTATGAATGCGCTGGCCGTTTTGAAATTTTCGGACATGGCGATACAGGGTGGAGAATTCATGAGTAATTTTTCTACCATTTATTCAGGTACGATTCCTGCATTTACGGCCGCAGGTGTTTTTGCGACCATGATTTTCAAGAAATTATCAAAAGACAAATCCAAAGTGGGCTATTTGCTTATCATTTCACTCGGAATTATCAATATCGCTTACGGATTGGGAACGAGGCCCATTTGGGGAATTTCCAAGATTCAGGCAACACCGTCCTGGCTCGCTTTATGTACAGGGATTGGATTCCTTCTTTTCGTGATTTTATATTATATCGCAGACGTCAGGGGAAAGGTCCAGTGGGCAAAGATCATTGCTCCGGCAGGAACTGCCACCCTTACCTGCTATATGGTTCCTTATTATGTCTATTCGATTCGCGGCTTAACAGGTATCAGGTTTCCGGATTTTATGAATACCTCTTTTTTAGGGCTTTGCATCTCCTTGATTTTTGCTTTTGTCGTTGTGATTTTTACGGGTCAAATGGAAAAAATGGGCTATAAACTTAAACTTTAACTGGGTGTATTTTTAAATGCTTTTGCCATCAATCAAAATCTTGGCTAATCTTTGATTTTGTCGTCCCCCTTTTCGTGATCAGAAATAATTTTAATTTATTTCCGTATCTTTATTGTGTACAGATATTTCTGTTTTTCAGACA
>CBDUAP010000233.1:0-4636 GCA_965365165.1 uncultured Flavobacteriaceae bacterium | reverse complement strand
AGAAAACCAACAATACGATAAAATTAGCAGGAACTATGAAGGTAAATGCAAAAAATAATATGGGTAAAGGATCTTCAACGGATCGGAAGCCTACCTCTATACCTAATAAAACAAGGGCAACCACAATTAATGATCCCATCGCCAGGTATGAGAACCTCACTCTATTTTGGAAGAAATTATAGATCGCAGTAAAAACGATACCTAAAATACCTGATATAAGTATCCAGGTCCTTATCACCCCTGCCAGATAAATTGACCACGACGATATCCTCTTTTTTAAAACTTTTTTTACTCAGGGCCGCAAGGGCATGCGATGTTTCGATAGCCGGAATGATTCCTTCCAGTTTACACAATTCCAATCCGGCACGCATGGCCTCATCATCTGTCGCATTTAAGAATTCTGCCCTTCCGGATTGAAACAAGTAAGCATGCTGTGGTCCAACCCCGGGATAATCCAATCCGGCCGAAATCGAATAGGGTTCTATGATCTGTCCGTCCTTGGTTTGCATGAGCAAAGTTTTGCTGCCATGAATGATCCCTTCTTTTCCAAGTACGCTCGTTGCAGCCGATTCACCTGAATCAACCCCTTTTCCTGAGGCTTCAACAGCTATGAGCTTTACTTTTTCCTGATCAAGGTAGTGATAGAATGCTCCAGCGGCATTGCTACCACCACCCACACAGGCAATAATATAATCAGGGTACTCAGTATGTTCTTTCTCTTTTAGCTGCCATTTCATTTCTTCAGAAATCACCGATTGAAATCTTGCTACCATATCAGGATAAGGATGAAACCCGACCACTGATCCTATGATATAATGGATGTCTACGGGGTCACTGATCCAAGCCCTGATCGCTTCATTCGTTGCGTCTTTCAAGGTCTTGCTTCCGGAGGTAGCCGCAATAACCCTGGCTCCAAGCATCTTCATTCTGGCAACATTAGGGGCCTGCCTGGAGATATCGATCTCACCCATATATACGGTACAATCCATTCCGGCAAGTGCACAAACGGTTGCTGTAGCCACTCCGTGCTGACCTGCCCCGGTTTCAGCTATGATCTTTTTCTTGCCCAGCCTTTTGGCCAGCAAAATCTGCCCGATTGTATTGTTGATCTTGTGCGCCCCTGTATGATTCAGGTCCTCCCTTTTCAAATAGATTTTCGCTCCGTATTTCTCGGAAAGCCTATTTGCTAAATACAAAGGAGACGGCCTCCCCACATAATCCTTGAGCAAGGCATGGAATTCTTCCTGAAACGAGGGTTCGTTCATAATTTCCAAATAGGAGTTCTGCAAGGTTTCCATATTTGGATATAACATTTCGGGAACAAATGATCCGCCAAACGTTCCGTAGTAGCCTTTTTCATCTACATGATATGACTTTTTCATTTAATTTTTATTTTCCATTTGTTTAAAAAAAACTTCAAGCTCTTCAATTCGCTTGCGCCCTGGTTCACTTTCAAATTTACTGTTCACGTCAATGGCATAACAGTATTTTGAAGCAGGACCTTTTAAAAATTCATCAAGCAAAGGGTATTCAGACAAACCAATGCCTCCGCTTAAAAAGAAAGGTTTTTCGAGGGGGTATCGTTTCAAAATATTCCAATCAAAAAGTGAACCATTTCCTCCTCTTGCCTTCCCTTTGGTGTCGAACAAAAAATAATCACAAGGCCCTGAATAAGCATCAAGAAGGCTAAAATCAAAGTCTGATGACATCGAAAATGCTTTTATAATTTCAATTTCAGGGCCTACAAGGCCCTTCAATTCCTCACAATACCCCGCATTTTCATCACCGTGTAACTGCACAGCCTTTAAATCATATTCATGAATCCGTTCGAGTACCATAGGCAAGGGCTCGTTTACAAAAACCCCTGTTTTCTTAACTGAATCGGGCAAATGCGGCATGGGTCCGTTAAAATAACGTGCAGATTTGTCGTAAAAAATAAAGCCCAGATAATCGGGGTATAATTTTGCAACCGACAGCATATTCTCCATATATTTCATGCCACAGACCTTAATCTTCATGTTTCAGTTCCTTTAAAAATTGATATGCCGCGGCAGCCGGATCTTCAGCTCTCATAAAATTCTCTCCAATCAAAAACCCTTTATACCCGTAAGGTTTCAATTCTTCGATGGCCCCTACAGAACTGATGCCGCTTTCGGATATTTTAACCTTGTCATCCGGAATTTTTGGCCCAAGATCCTTGCTCGTTTCCAGGCTTACCTCGAAGGTTTTTAAATTCCTGTTGTTCACCCCGACAAGATCAATATGTGTCAGATCAGATCTTCTGAGTTCCTCTTCGCTGTGGATCTCCAGCAGGACTTCAAGGCCCAATTGGCGGGCAGTAGCTGAAAAAGATCCAATCTCTTCCGGACTCAGCACAGCTGCTATGAGCAAGATTGCATCCGCTCCAAATGATTTGGCCTCAAAGATTTGGTAGGGATCAATGATAAATTCTTTTCTGAGCAGGGGAATATCCACATGATCCCTGGCCTGAATCAGGTCGTCTAGTGCGCCTCCAAAATATTTGGTGTCAGCCAACACAGAAATTCCCGATACACCCGATTTTTCATACCCTCGTACCACATCAATGATGCTGCTCTTATGATTGATCATCTGTTTAGAAGGAGATCTCCGCTTGAATTCAGCAATGATACCGCTGCCTTTGACAATACTTTCAGAAAGTGAAAAGGTTTCTCGCTCCATCAGGGGCGACAATTTAAGAAATGACAGGGGAAGCCTTGCCTTTTTTGAGGCTACCTCCCTCAGTTTGTCTTTTATGATGTGGTCTAAAATATTCACTTTCCTACTTAATTTTGGTTGCTGATTTCATGTAATCTGTTAAAAGCCCTAAGTGCTTCTTTACTTTTCAAGGCTTCCTTGGCCATTTCAAATCCCTTTTTGTGATCCAAGTTTCCGGCCACTGAGATGGCCATTCCGGCGTTGGCACACACCACATTATTTTGTGCTTCTGTACCTTTCCCATTAAGTACCTGTACAAAAATTGCTGCACTCTCCTTCACCGTATTTCCACCAAAGATTGCTTCCTGACTTATTCCCTGGAGGCCCAGATCAGATGGGTCGAAGATCTTATCTTCACTGTTGGTGATCATTTTGGTCCTGTCGGTCAAAGAGATCTCATCATAACCTGCCAGGTCGTGCAAAATGGCATAATTCTTATCGGTTGTCTGGTAGAGATAGCCATACATTCTGGCAAGTTCCAGGTTAAATACCCCGACCATTTGGTTTTTGGGAAATGAAGGATTCACCATGGGGCCCAGCATATTGAAAAAGGTCTTTACGCCCAATTCTCTTCTTATCGGAGCCACATTTTTCATGGCCGGATGAAATAAGGGCGCATGCAGGATACAAATGCCGGCCTCGTCTATGGAACGCTGCAGGTTTTCTTCCTTATTCGAAAATTTAATGCCCAGAAATTCTAAAACATTTGAAGATCCACAGGCTGAAGAAACACCGTAATTACCGTGTTTGGCAACTTTTACCCCCGCCCCGGCGGTCACAAAAGAGGCAAGGGTGGAAATATTAAAAGTATTCTTTCCGTCTCCTCCGGTACCGCAAAGGTCTACCGTATTGAAATCTGAAAGATTAACGGGCAAACACAATTCCAGAAGCGCCTCTCTGAAGCCATCCAGCTCTTCAACTGATATGCTTCGCATCATATATACGGTTAAAAAAGAAGCAATCTGGCTCGGATTGTAAAGACCCCTGGAAATATTGACCAAAACACCTTTGGCCTCCTCCTTGGATATGTTCTCCTGATTGATCAATCTGTTTAGTATTTCTTTCATTTTTATTTTTTTATCAGCGTTTCAAAAGTCCTGATTCTTTCAAATCCATTTTATTGCAAGCCCGCCTTTATCCAATTTTTTAAAAGTTGTTTGCCATGCGGAGTAAGAATCGATTCCGGATGGTATTGAACCGCTCTTACGTCAAATTCCTTGTGCCTCAATGACATGATCTCTCCTTGCCCGTCCAGAGCGGTGATCACTAGTGTCTCCGGTATTTCTTTGGAGACCACCCAGGAATGATACCTGCCTACTTCCAATTCCCTTGGGAGGCCCTGGTACAATACCTCATCCTCATTGATCCTCGTAATTGAAGTGGCAACCCCGTGGTAGACGGTATCAAGATTCTTGATCCGTCCCCCGTAGACTTCGGCAATGGCCTGCTGGCCCAAACAAATTCCCAGGATACTTTTGGTTGGGCCGTAACGCTTAATAATCGCTTTCAACAAGCCCGCCTCATCAGGAATTCCCGGACCCGGAGATAATAAGATCTTGTCATAGGCCTCAACATCCTCAAGGCTCAATTTATCATTTCGTCTCACCGTCACATCACAATCAAGGTCCTGTAAGTAATGAACCAGATTATAGGTAAACGAATCATAATTATCTATCACTAAAATTTTTTCCATGTCCTATATGTTTTCAGCCAGCTCCATGGCTTTTTTTAATGCACCCAACTTGTTGTAAACTTCCTGCAGTTCATCCTCTGCGCTTGATTTGGATACAATTCCTGCACCTGCCTGGTAATGTAACCGATGATTCTTGCTTAAAAAAGACCTAATGATAATGGCATGGTTGAAATTTCCTTCAAAATCCATAAACCCGATCGCTCCTCC
>CBDUAP010000232.1:0-4730 GCA_965365165.1 uncultured Flavobacteriaceae bacterium | reverse complement strand
TATTGGCTTCTTGACAGCTGGAAGTATGCCGTTTCCTTTATTTTAGGAATCCTGCTTACCTTCCTTGTTTTAGCTGGTATTTCAAAATTATTTGTAAGGGGAATCAAAAAGTATTTCCCTGTTTCCTGGGGGTTTTGTTCCAGGCAGAGTTTGCTCAACCTGTTCAGGCCGCAGAATCAGACCATGACCCTCATCCTTGCCATTGGGGTAGGTACATTTCTGATCAGCACCCTTTATTTCACAAAAGACATGTTGCTCGCTAAATTATCTTTAGAAAACAACAGCAATACGCCCAATATCATTTTACTCGATGTGCAAAGTGATCAGAAGGAGGCAGTTGCCAAAAGTCTTGATAAAGTCATTGACAATATTCCCATTGTGACCATGAGGGTGCACAGTATCAATGGCAGGCCTGTCAATGAAATCCGTTCTGACACCAACAGCACCATTAATGAGTGGATGCTGAACCATGAATTCCGGGTCACTTACAGAGATTCTTTGATCGGATCAGAAACGATTACCGAGGGTCGTTGGATCGATCAGGAAACTTTTGACAGCAACAAACCCGTTTCCATATCCATTGCAGACAATATTGCCAGAGACGGCCAGCTTCAAATAGATGACACCCTCACTTTTAATGTTCAGGGTGTGTTGATGAAAACAAGGGTTGCCAGTATCAGAGCTGTAGACTGGGGAAGGATGCAACTGAATTTCTCTATCGTCTTTCCAAAGGGAATTCTGGAAACAGCACCTCAGTTTAACGTCCTTTCGACACACACACCGGATGAAAGCAGTTCTGCCAAGTTACAGGGAGAACTCATTCAAAAATTTCCAAATATCTCCATCATTGATTTTCGTCAAATCCTGACACTCATAGAGAATGTTCTTAGCAAAATTTCATGGGTGATCAATTTTATGGCTATTTTCAGCATTTTTACAGGAATCATTGTTCTTATAGGAGCAGTGAGAACCAGTAAATATCAACGTATCAAAGAAAATGTGTTGCTTCGCACCATAGGCGCAACGAGCAGGCAAATATTAAAAATAACGGCCCTGGAATATCTCTACTTGGGAGTAATGGGAAGCCTGAGTGGTATCCTGCTTTCCTTGTTAGGAAGTCAGTTGCTCGCATGGTTTGTTTTTGACCTTGCTTTTAAGCCTTCCCTGTTTCCTTTTACGGTTTTATTCCCGGGAATAACGATATTGGTTTTGATCATAGGCCTGTTCAACAGTAAAAGTGTATTGAAAAGCCCTCCTTTACAGGTCCTTCGTAAGGAAGGCCTTTAATTAAAGGTACTTTTAACAACTGGAATCAACGATTTTTCAATAACTTATTTTTGTAACTAAAACAAGTTTCACGAATGATGCAATAATCCGCAACATGAATTCGAAAGTCTTTTATATAATGACGTAAATACAGAGCACAAAAAAGCCCGTCCAACAGGACGGGCTTTATGTAATAAAAAAGTTATAGCGAAAAGATTAAATTACTTTAACGTTTACTGCATTCAATCCTTTTTTACCTTGTTCCAATTCAAATTCTACCTCATCTCCTTCACGGATATCATCGATCAACCCAGAAATGTGTACAAAATGTTCTTTACCAGTTCCTTCTTCACTGATGAATCCAAATCCTTTAGAATCATTGAAGAATTTTACTTTACCTTTATTCATGTTATATAATTTAAATAGATGATGCAAAATTAAGTTAATAAAAATTAATAAAAGACCTTTTAAAGATTTAATTACTAAATTAAATACAATGACTGCTTCAAAATCACTGATATTCACATTTTTACATCGTTAATAAGCGTGATTTCCCAATGATAACAAGGGTTTAGGAGATTTAAAAAACTTGCGAATCCGATCATTATTTTGACTTCAATGCGATCTCACATTCTTAAACAGACCCGTTTTCCACTTAAAATCAGCTTAATTTGTTGAAATTCATGCCTCAAAAAATTCAAAAATCTGCTTAAGCAGCTCAAAATCGTTCCGGAAAACATGATTAAATGCCTCCTCAAAAATCCAATAATCCACAATCAGGGGTAAATTCTTTCTGCCCTTTATTATTCTGACTGTGGAATACTGTACATAGGAACGCATTATTGTTGTTCTTATCCAAGTATTTCATTTCATGAAGGTAATAAATTGACTAAAATCTGTACATTTAATATTCAAAAATCAATCATTGAACAAAGGTAATTTTTATATCATTATTTTCTTCGTTATTTTCTCATGCCATATCCATAACGGGCAAGCTCAAAAAACAGATACCATTGTTCATATCAACGGCAACATACTTACAGGAGATCTAAAAAAGCTTGTGTACGGGGTGGTGACGTGGAAAATGGAGGGTATGGGAACCATCAGCCTTGAGGAGCCCAAAATCGAGACCATTATATCAAAAAAACAATTCGAAATAAAAATGTTTACCGGAAAGTTTTATTATGCGTCTTTTGAAAAATCGGCAGCCCCTCGCTCCGTCTATTTAAAAACGTCAGATCAAAATGTACTAGTCAAAATAGAGGACATCGTAGAAATTTATCCGATCAAAAGAAGTTTTTGGGATCGCACCAGTGGTAATTTCAGTTTGGGTTTAAACTACACAAAGGGAAGTAATGTGGCTACCCTGGCCTTTTCCGGAAATATGGATTATCGAAAAAGGACCAGTTATTTTACCCTGAGGTGGGATACAAATGATACCTATCAGGGAGATTCTCTGAGTGCAACCAAAACGGATATAAGCCTCGCCTGGCAACGATCATTGAAAAAAGGTTGGTACGGAGACCTTGGTGTTGTATTCGGCCAGAATTCAGAACTAGGTACCAAATCCAGGATCGGCCTCAATGTAACAGGCATCAAAGATCTTGTTTATAATGAATGGAACAGGCTTTATGCAGGGGCGGGTTTGAACCTTGCACAGGAAACAGGCTATGACAATACTAATGTCAACAATGATCTGGCCGGTATTTTCGATTTGCAATGGAAGGTATATAAACTCACAAGCCCCAAGATATGGGTCGATTCGGGCATTTCATTTTTGCCTTATTTCACTGATGCCGGAAGAAACAGGTTCATTTTTAATTTAAACCCCAAAGTGAGCCTTCTGAGCGACAATTTCAAAGTCGGTTTGAATTTCTATTACAATCATGACAGTAAACCCACTACGGCAGAGGCCTCCAATGATGACTATGGACTGAACCTTCAATTCACTTATGCCCTCCACTGATACTCTTTTTATTTCAAAAAAAGATATTAAACGAAATATAACGCTGTTTGCCCCCCTTGAGTTCAATGATTTTTAATCGTGCCCGAGGTAATCAATACCACCTTTTCTTCTTTTTTTTCGAACCTGCCCCTTTGCGGCCTTTTTTGTGCTTGCTTGCGGTTTTCTTTTTGTGAATCTCGGGTTTTGCCTTAGGATCAAGCGGATAAGGATGGTCTTCAACCACTGGAATCTGTACATTGATACTCTGCTGGATATTCTTGACATATTCCTTTTCATCGGCTGAACAAAAAGAATAAGCCATTCCCATTTTTCCGGCCCGGCCTGTTCTTCCTATGCGGTGGACATAAGTATCCGGTAAATTGGGAAGATCAAAATTAACAACGGCATCCAGTTCTTTCACGTCAATTCCCCTTGCAGCCAGGTCGGTGGCAATAAGTATGTTGATATAATTATTTTTAAATTTTCCCAGAGCCGTTTTTCGGTCGTTCTGGGACTTGTCCCCGTGAAGGGTTTCAACTTTATACCCATTTTTGCTTAAGGTGCGTTCCAGCTTGTCAACACCCAATTTGGTTCGTCTGAAGATCAGTATGCTTCCTTTAATATTGTTGCGTAACAAATGAAGACACAACTCCATTTTGTTTTTCTTCGGAACGTAATACAACAGTTGGCTAACGTTGCTTGCCGTGGGTAATTCAGGTGACACGTCAACCCGTTCAGGTGATTTTAATATTGTTTTGGCGAGTTGCTCAACCTTAAAAGGAATCGTTGCAGAAAAAAGCAACACCTGTTTCTCTTCAGGGCAAAGCCGCGCAATCTTTTTTACATCATCGATGAAACCAAGGTCCAGCATGAGATCCGCCTCATCAAGCACCAGGATCTCTACAGCCCCCAAATCGACCAGTTCCTGCTTGTGCAGGTCCAGCAATCTCCCGGGTGTTGCCACTAAAATATCGACTCCCTTTTTCAAAATGTCAATCTGTGGCTCCATTGGAATTCCTCCATAAATAACGGCTGAACGAATATTACTGTACCTGCCATAAGTTTTAAAATTTTCTCCTATCTGAACCGCAAGTTCACGTGTGGGGCTTACGATCAAGGCTCTGACCTTTTTGCCTCTTTTTGGAGCATCCTGCCGGTCAAATAACAACTGCAGGATGGGCAGGGCAAAAGAAGCCGTTTTGCCTGTTCCTGTTTGAGCTGAAGTAATCACATCCCTTTTGGCCAGTACCAGTGGAATGGTTTTTTCCTGAACAAGCGTTGGCTCGTGATAACCAGCCTCAGCAATTGCTCTTAAAATGGGTTTGTTCAGTTTTAAATCTTTAAATGACATGCGGGAAAATTTGATGCAAAGATAAATGAAAAATAAAGCGGGATCTCATAAATATGTTGAAACTGCTATTCTTGTCATTTTATCAGGAGCTTCATTTTTTTTCCTTTCAGATAATTCGCATCTTTGTTTGATGCTGATCAAAAAAATTATTGGAACCGATGAAATGCC
>CBDUAP010000231.1:0-4755 GCA_965365165.1 uncultured Flavobacteriaceae bacterium | reverse complement strand
GGCATTTGCAGTATCGACAACACAGAATCCCATCCGTCTATGGAGTTCCTCGATTTTACCGGTACACCGATTACCGGCAAGGGACTCATTGACGCAACCATTCCGGGAAGATGTGCCGCTCCACCGGCCCCGGCGATAATAACTTTTATTCCTCTTTTGTGGGCCTCGGTTGCATAACTAAACAATTTTTCAGGAGTGCGATGGGCAGAGACGATATCTACCTCTGAATCTATTCCAAAACTTTTAAGTACGTCAATTGCTTCCTGCATAATCGGGAGATCTGAATCGCTACCCATGATTATTCCAACCTTGGCCATAATTTATTTATTTAAAAAAACTTATTGAATTCGACTGATAAAAATTGTATTTTTAGAGGCTAAAGGTAAGATAAAAAAGTGTTTTCCTAACAATGCAGATCCCATTATTTAATACGGTTTTGTCGTGGATTTTGAAAAAACGTAAGTATCAGGTTGATATGTTTTTGAAGCATCCGATCGAGGTACAGAATGAGGTGCTGTATGAGTTATTGTCGGAAGCAAAGTCGACCTATATTGGCAAAAAATATGATTTCAAAAATATCAGGAGTTATGATTCTTTTGCCAGCAGGGTGCCCATTCAGCAATATGAAAGCATTGAAGCCTTAATTGAGCGAAACAGGAGGGGGGAACAGAATGTTTTCTGGCCTTCAAAGATCCAGTGGTTCGCTAAATCGAGCGGCACCACAAACGCCAAGAGTAAATTCATTCCCGTTAGTGATGAAGCCATAGACGATTGCCATATGAAGGCAGGCAAAGACATGTTATGTCTTTTCATCAATAATAATGAGGATACCGAAATCTTTAAAGGGAAAGGCCTCAGGCTTGGAGGAAGCTCAGCGGTTTACGAAGATAATGACACCTATTTTGGTGATCTTTCAGCCATCATTATTGAAAACATGCCTTTTTGGGCTGATTTCAGCAGTGCACCGAGCCAGAAAACGGCCTTGATGAGTGAATGGGAATCCAAAATGGACGCTATTATCAGTGAGACGATCCAGGAAGATATAACGAGTTTGGTAGGGGTTCCTTCATGGATGCTGGTTCTTTTGAACAGGGTTTTGGAGGTTTCGGGTAAGCGTAATATTCTGGAAGTCTGGCCCAACCTTGAGGTTTATTTCCATGGAGGGGTTAACTTTAAGCCTTACAGGGAGCAATATGAAAAGCTGATTCCTAAAAAGGATTTCAGGTATTATGAAACCTATAATGCGTCGGAAGGGTTTTTTGCCATTCAGGATCAAAACGATTCAGATGAATTGTTGCTGATGCTTGACTATGGCATATTTTATGAATTTATACCGATGGAATCGTTTAATGGTGAGGATTCAAAGGCCATTAGCCTGGAAGAGGTCAGTCTGGATAAAAACTACGCTTTGGTGATCAGCACCAACTCGGGTTTATGGAGATACCTGATCGGGGATACCATTAAATTTACAAATCTCGACCCTTACAGAATAAAAATTACCGGACGAACGAAGCATTTTATAAATGTTTTCGGAGAAGAACTCGTGATCGAAAATGCGGAAGATGCTTTGGAAATAGCTTGTAGTAGGACCAATGCACTTATTGTGGATTATACAGTTGCCCCTATTTTTATGAGTGAAGAAAATAACGGAGGTCATGAGTGGCTCATTGAATTTAAAAAGGAGCCGGAAAGGCTGGAAGAATTCGTTTCATATCTTGACGAGGCACTCAAGGAGCTGAATTCAGATTATGAGGCGAAAAGGTATCTTGATATGACAATTGGCTTGCCTAAAATCCATAAGGCTACAAAAGGATTGTTCTATCAATGGCTTAAGCAAAAAAACAAGCTGGGAGGTCAGCATAAAGTCCCCAGACTGAGCAATCAGCGCGATTATCTTGAAGAATTACTCGAATTGTACCAAAGTGAACCCGGTTGAATTTCGAGCCGTCCTGTTTTTTATTTTTCCCTGTCAATCACATAACTGACCATGGTCTGCAAGGATTCCTTGTATGGCGAGTCAGGGTAAGTGTCCAGGATGACAAGAGCAGCCTGCTGAAATTCCTTCATTTTCATGTTGGTATATTCAATACCGCCATTTTGTTTGACAAATTCGATGACCATTTTCACTCTTGATTTGTCTTTATTATGGTTCTTTACAGAATTGATCAGCCACTTACGTTCCTTTTTTGAACAATGGTTGAGGGTGTAAATCAAGGGAAGTGTCATTTTTTGCTCTTTTATATCGATGCCCGTCGGCTTCCCTATCTTGGCTTCAGAATAATCAAAAAGATCATCTTTGATCTGAAAAGCAATTCCGATCAATTCTCCAAATTTCCTCATTTTTTCTACCTCATCCTTTCCCGCATCCACAGATGCAGCTCCTATCGCTGTGCATGCTGCAATCAGGGTTGCCGTTTTTTTCCTGATAATATCAAAATAGATATCTTCAGTAATATCAAGCTGTCTGGCTTTTTCGATCTGGAGCAATTCTCCCTCACTCATTTCCCTTACGGCGATGGAGATGAGTTTAAGAATGTCAAAATCATCGTTGTCGATTGACAACAGCAGCCCTTTTGAGAGCAGGTAATCTCCCACCAGAACAGCGATTTTGTTTTTCCAAAGCGCATTCAATGAGAAAAACCCCCTTCTTCTGTTGCTGTCGTCCACAACGTCGTCATGAACCAGCGTAGCGGTATGTATCAATTCAATGACCGAAGCACCCCGGTAGGTCCGTTCTTTGAACTGACCGTTTGAGACCAGTTTCGCTACGAGAAAAACAAACATGGGCCTCATCTGTTTTCCTTTTCGTCTCACGATGTAATGCGTGATACGGTTCAGCAGTGAAACATTGGAGATCATGGAGGCTTTGAATTTTGTTTCAAAGAACTCCATTTCCTTATAAATGGGAAGTTTTATTTGTTCGACCGTTTTCAAGTGACGGGCAATTTACAATAAATAAATTATTTTCTTTGTTCAATTTTAGCCCATGAATCTCTCAAGGCCACAGTGCGGTTGAACACCAGCTTGTCGTCTGAACTGTCTTTATCCACATTAAAATAGCCCAGCCGTTGAAATTGAAAGCCATCTCCTTTTTGGGCAGTTGCCAGACTAGGTTCTACAAAAGCATCCGCAATCACCCTCAAAGAACCGGGATTGATAAATTCCTTAAAATCCCTGTCTTTGTGTGCGTCAGGTGCTTCGTCGGTGAATAACCTGTCATAAAGCCTTACTTCACTTTTTAAGGCGTGTTTTGAAGAAACCCAATGGATGGTCCCTTTGACTTTTCTCTGACTGGACTCGGTACCACTACCGCTTTTGGAGTCTTCATCATAAGTGCAATAAATCACCTTGATCGTTCCATCTGCATCTTTATCTACCGATTCCCCTTTGATGATGTAAGCGTTTTTCAGCCTTACTTCTTTACCTAGTTTTAACCTGAAGAATTTTTTGTTTGCTTCTTCCCTGAAATCTTCTCTTTCAATGTACAATTCTCTTGAAAAGGGAATTGTCCTGAATCCGGCATCAGGATCCTCCGGATTGTTTTCACCGGTAAGCATTTCTTCCTTGCCTTCAGGATAATTTGTTATTACCAGTTTTACCGGATCAAGAACAGCCATGACCCGGGGAGCCGTCTTGTTGAGTTCGTTGCGAATGTGAAATTCTAACAGTGCCAGGTCGGTTACATTATCACGTTTTGCGATTCCGGCAGCGTCACTAAAATCCCTGATAGACTTGGGTGTATAGCCCCTTCTTCTCAAACCCGATATGGTGGGCATCCTCGGATCATCCCAGCCATTGACATAACCGCTTTCAACGAGTTCCAGGAGTTTTCTTTTGCTCATTACGGTATAGCTGAGATTGCGTCTGGCGAATTCTCTTTGTTTGGGCCTCAGTTTTTCAGGATCGTATACCTGGTCCAAAAACCAATCGTACAATTCTCTGTGATGTTTAAATTCGAGGGTACATAGTGAATGTGAGATCTGTTCTATATAATCTGATTCTCCGTGCGTCCAGTCATACATGGGGTAGATTTTCCATTCTTCGCCTGTTCTGTGGTGTGCCTTTTTGAGTATTCTGTACATCACCGGATCACGCATCAGCATATTAGGGGAAGACATATCGATCTTTGCCCTTAGCACATGCGTGCCCTCATCAAAAGCACCATGTTTCATTTTTTCAAACAGATCTAAATTTTCAGCCACTTCCCTGTTTCGATAAGGGCTGTTTGATCCAGGCCTGGTCGGCGTTCCTTTTTGCTCTGCAATTTGTTCAGAAGTTTGGTCATCTACATAAGCCTTTCCATTCTTGATCATCATAATGGCCCAGTCATACAGTTGTTGAAAATAGTCAGAAGAATACAATTCGTCTGCCCAGTTAAAACCCAACCATTGGATGTCATTTTTTATTGAATCCACGTATTCCTGTTCTTCCTTCACCGGATTGGTGTCATCAAACCTGAGATTAACGGGGGCATTATATTTGATTCCTAAACCAAAATTTAAACAGATTGATGCCGCATGGCCAATGTGCAAATACCCATTGGGCTCTGGCGGAAACCTGAATTTGAGTTTTGATCTGTCCAGACCTTTTGACAGGTCCTCTTCAATGATCTGTTCTAAAAAATTGAGTGATTTTTTAACTTCTGACATATATCCATATAAATAAGAACGCAAAATTACGGAAAAATGCTTACTAAAAAAGCGAAATGAAATAAAGTTAAGCTTCCTTAATTGGGCAATGAAATTGCCTCTACAG
>CBDUAP010000230.1:0-4790 GCA_965365165.1 uncultured Flavobacteriaceae bacterium | reverse complement strand
ACCGGATCTCGGTGCTATTGCCTTTCAGGGTCCTGATCTCCTGTTCGCTCTCCAATTGAGAGTGTTCAATTGCTCTTTTGTTTTCCTCAATAAGCCTGTTGCGCTGCTTTCTGTAATGCCTCCTGTAAGACGTATGAATGACACCCATCAGGGTAAAAAACCCGATGGTGTAAAATACAATTGCAGAAGCAGAAAGATACCATGGTTTTTGGATCACAAAGGCATAAGAAGCCACATTGCTTGAAATTTTATTCCCTATCCTGGCCCGCACAACTAAAATATATGATCCATAGGGCAATTTATTAAAATTCAAAAAGGGCTCTTTGAACCAATCGCTCCAAGTGTCAAATTCGCCTTTCAGCTGGTATTGAAAATCAACTTCCTTATATTTATCAAATTCAGGTACACTAAATGAGAATTTTAAAGTATTCTGATTAAAGGGCAGGCTCAAATTATCTGTTAAGGAAATAAGTTCATCTCCTTTGTGCGGCATTTCTTTTGAAATCGCATTGATCTTAATAGAATAATCAGCATCCCTGAGCTTGTTCAGGTCAAGCAGGACATAACCATTTGAGGTGCCTATCAAGTAAGTGCTACCATACAAATAAGAAATATTTTCATATCCTGTAATACCCTGGTTTTTTCTAAAAAAAGAAGGTATGGCAACGCGTTGCACCCTTGGCGTACCATCAAAATTATCACTGGACATAAAAATGATGTTTCTCTCTGAAAACCCCCAAGCATTCTTGTTCGTCGCTTCAACGACCAACCTGCCTTTGATCGCATCACCCTTTGCATAAAATGCATTTGTCCATAAACTGTCAACGGATAGTTCGGCCTTTTGAGTATTGACATCAAATGCACCTTCATTGGAGGTGTAAATGATCTTGTCATCATATTTCAATACACTTGAATCATAACCCTTCGGATCTATAAAGGTCGAATTTATGACTTTTTCATAAGTCTCATCCAAGACCAAATGAAACAAGCCTTTGTATTCATGATTTACAGTAACCTCCGAGTCATTGGTCAAAACCATAGATCTGCTCGAATTTTCAAAACCCTGGATTTTATTTCTGAATTTCCATTTCCCGTCGGTCTTTTCCAATATGCTCAATCCGTTGTAATTACCCTGGATCAAAAGCCTGTCATTCCCTTTTATTGATTCCACTTCCCAGGTACCCGTCTTATTATATACCAGCGTCGCTTTTTTATCTTTAACAACAAAGGTTCCCTGGGTATGGGTACAAAACAAGGTATTGTCAATCACTTTAAGGTTCCAAACCTGCCCCTTGGTACCTTGAACAAAGTTGAATTCACCGGTACTGTTCATTGGTTTAAAAAACAATCCCTGATTGGTTCCCAAATAAAGAATATCTTCAAAAACCATAGAAGCATAAACAACCCCCAATTTACCTTTTGTATCGGTGTAAACCCTAAATGCAGATTCAAGATTGATATTACTGATGCCATTGTCCAACCCCAGCCAAAGATTGTCTTCAGCGTCCTGAAACAATGATAAGACCGTATTGTTCAGTAAACCTCTTTCCTGGTCTACCTTTTGAACAATCTTGCCTGATTTATCCAAATGGATATACCCGTTGGAAATTGTTCCTAAAATAAAACTCCCGTCATTCAACCGCAGGGAGCTGTAAATATAAAGTGCCCCTTCTTCATCCAAATCCACCTCCCAGGGAGAAAGCCGGCCCTGGTCATAAAAATAAAACTTGCCGTCCTCAGTAATTATAACCTTTCTGCCAGCGTGGTCATAAATTCCCACAACGAAATTATCAAGAAAGACCGGATCCTCAGATTCTAAAACCGTTTTCCCATTTTGAATCAGATACAGGCCACCCGTATTTTTCTGAACAAATATTTCGCTGCCCAAATTAAATATCTTGGTTCTTTGCACATCGAAATCAATTATCTTAAAAGACTCATTTATAGTGTCATAGAGATATATCCTATTCGTAGACTGAAACAGCACCCATTCGTCATGTGACGTAATATTCCAAAAGTGCTCATCTTCTACCAGGGGCTCTTTCAATTGATCCAATAAGGAATTGTATTCGAGCAAACCTAAATTATTGCGGCTCCAATAGCCCAATTCCATGTAGCAACCCGTGTAAATCCGGTCTCCAATCACCTGAACGGCTCTGACAATGGTTCCGTTTGGTGACGGATACAAGGTCCATCTTGCGCCATCAAATTCGAGCAAACCCTGATTGTTGCCAATATAGATATAATTATTTTCGGACTGTGCTATGGACCAGTTCTGATTGCCGGCCTGGTAATCTGAAATGCCATAATTACTGATAGGGGGCAACTCCTGAGAAAAAGCACTCAGGACCAAAATAATCTGGCAATAAAAAATCAAAAAATATTTTTTATGATTCATACCATTTCCAGTTTTTTAATTTTTACCCTAGGCATTACAATACTCATATTTAGTTTAAAAAGCGTTACAGATTCTCATCATTTTACGGCCCAAATTTATCCATTTTTTTCTTCCAAACCACGGCATAAATTCAAGTGACTTTCACGATTTCAATGCCATGTAACAAGCCTTTTTCGGCTTTTTGAACCAATTTTATAAAATATTATCTAATACTTTATATAAAATATATCATAATACTGGTTTAGAGTTTGTTAATAAATAAATTAATTATTTATATTCTTCTTGTTTCTCACTATAGATAAATTCTATATTGATACATTTTTAAGCTATAATTCATTGATATTCAATTACTTAAATTTTTACTCGAACGAATCCCCTTTTTTCGCGCTGTGGACTGTCTTTTTTCTATATTCGTGTTGATCACGGTAGTTACAAAACCCTCGCTTCCATGCTCCAGGCGATCAATTAAAATTCGAGCTGCAGACTCCCCTATACTCACTCCGTTTTGGTTGACAGTTGTGAGCGCCGGAGTTAAATTCTCAGCCATCTTCTCCCCTGCATATCCGATCAAAGCAAGATCATCAGGAATATTCAGCCCCTTCATTTTGGCGACCTTTTGTATGGCCAGGGAGGCATCTTCATCAACCGCGAAAATTCCGTCAGGACGATGACGGGTCAACAAGGTATTTACCCTCATCTCCAGTTCATCAATACTGGTTCTTACGATCAATTCAGTATCAACGGAACCAAAATTTTCATCCAGCGCCTTTTCAAATCCCTTTACCCTTAACTGTCCTACACCTAAAAAATCTATGGCGGAAACAAGTGCAAGTTTCTGACAATTCAACCCGATCAAATGCCTGGTGGCGAGATAGGCATCATTCAAGTCGTCCACAACAACCTTGTCACATTCTATCTCATTGGTGATCCTGTCAAACATGACCACCGGATGCCCTTCTTTGATACATGCTTCAAAATGGTCAAAATCCTTTTTAATCTGGGTCTCCTCGGCAATAGCCACGATAAGGCCGTCTATAATCCCATTTGAGAGGATTTCTGTGTTGGTGACCTCCTTCTCAAAAGATTCATTTGAAACACAGGTGATGATGTTGTAATTCTTTTCATTTGTGACTCTTTCTATCCCGTAGAGCACCGTCGTAAAAAAATTATTCAGGATGCTGGGCAGAATGACGCCAATTGTACGCGTTTTCCCTGACTTCAAGTTCACCGCAAGCCTGTTGGGCTTATAGTTATGTTTTTCAGCCAGTTTTCTTACCCGCATCTTGGTGGGCTCACTGATCTCATAACTGTCATTCAAGGCTTTTGAAACTGTGGAAATTGAAACTCCCAGCCTTCTGGCCAGCTCCTTTACTGTCATCTTCTTATTTCCCATGCGGTCTTCGTAATATTCAAAAAATGTAAATATATTAGAATTTAAGTATCCTTCATAATATAATTAAATTTCATCCGGAAAAAATATCATAAATGCCTTAACTTTATATAAACTTTACAGAAATACAAACTTTAATCACAAAACAATGAGTTATTATATCAATAAAACCCTGAAAGGGATTACGTTTGAGGAAGGCATCAGCAAAATTACGGAATCTTTGAAAAATGAAGGTTTTGGCATTTTAACAGAAATAGATATCAAAGCGACCCTTAAAAAAAAGCTGGATGTTGATTTTTACAACTATAAGATTCTCGGGGCCTGTAACCCCCCTTATGCCTATAAGGCCTTGCAAGCAGAAGACAAAATCGGTGCAATGCTGCCTTGTAATGTCATCGTTCAGGAAAAAGTCAAAGGAGAAATTGAGATTTCTGCGGTTGATCCGATTGCATCCATGCAGGCAGTGAAAAACCCAGGCCTTGGTGTTCTTGCCGACGAAATCAGGACCAAGCTGGTCAAGTGCATTGACGCATTATAAAGAAGAAAGCCCGAAAACGGGGCCATGGAAAGCCGCAAGGTGCATCAGGGATTTAAAACTGGGCCCTGATAACTGAAGCTAAACCGCTTTTGGCCTTGAGAAATCCATTTTCCGGCAAGATAATCCCAAAATCCGTAATTCAGGGTGAAATCTGAAATTGCAATGCGGTAAACGTCCTGATCGCCCTGCTTGCCGGCTTTTTCAATTTCCAGCGCGCTTCCTGTATCCCCGTTGGTAAACCAGGCAAAATTTTCATTACCATCAGTTGCGTGCACGAAAACCAGGTCATAGGTGCCAATATCTCCGGTCTTGCTGTACACATAGGTCCCCTCGAATGTATCAGGGCCTGTTACCGGGATCATTACGATCAGGTCAAATAAAGAGGAGCCTGCCAAAGGTTCCATAAGCCTGATCTGATCTGATTCATCCGCGGCCAGGGCATCCCTCCAGAACATGTTTGTATT
>CBDUAP010000229.1:0-4800 GCA_965365165.1 uncultured Flavobacteriaceae bacterium | reverse complement strand
AATTTCGCCTGAGACAAAATCGTTGATGCAGCTGTCCATGATCATGGAATATTTGGCACCCTGCATCCATGCAGTCTGCCCGGTACCCACCATTTCCGCTTTCATTCCGGCTTTTCGAAAGGCGTGCACAAGAATCCATGATGTGGTTCTTTTCCCAATCGCCGAATCAGTGCCAAGCAGTGCAATTTTTAAACAATCCACTTCTTCAATTTTACCGGTAAAAAAATGGAGTTGATCACGGTCAGGTGTTCTTCTGACATCTCTTACACGACAATTATTTGCTTTGGCAATCGCCATTAAGGTTTCATCTTTGAAAAGAAAATCGTGTAAACCGCTATCTACATTCAAACCCATTTTCAGAGCATCTTTAATTACTTTTTTGGCTTCAGCAGGAAGTCGACCTCCGTCAGGAGCGAGTCCAATCACCAGCGAAGCCGGCTTATTTTCCACTCCAAGCTTGGATATGGCTTCGCTGAAATCTTTATAAACCGGGATGCCAGAATTTTTCCCGTCAAGCACCATACCGGCATCCTGACCCGCATATTTATGATCGAGGATGCCGACTATTTCATATCTTTCTGTGAAACGAACGAGCCCGTGGGCCGTTTTTCCTTCAGGGGTATTGAATGCTCCGTCACAGTACACAAGAGCTTTCCCGTCTATTGTTTCTTTCATTGTTTAATATTTTCCGGTAAGTATTGCCACATACCTGTCGTTGATTAATTCCGTTTTTTCATGCTTCTGCAGCAAGGCGATCAGCCATGCCGTTGAGGCGGGTAATATTCTGAATCCTTCATTTTTTAAGAGGAACTTACTCATTTCCTTCATTTTTTTATCGCTGATGTGATGTGCCTCTCCGCCGGTTTCATTAATGGCATAGAGGGCCTCATTGCCATCAAAGCTGTGCCAGTTGATCAGGGGTTCATTAATGGCTGTTTCTTTCATTTTTTTCGGGTCGATGTCTGCACAGTGGGTCAGGCCCATTTTAAAAGACATGACGATAGGGTTTTTATAAGCAGAAGAACCGGCAATAAACATAGGTATCCTGGAGGTTTTACCTCTTTTGTAGAGACTTACAAATCCACGATATATGCCTGCAATCAGGGTCCCGTTTGAAACCGGTGCGGCAATCATTTTTGGGGCATCACGCAATTGATCATATATTTCGTTGGCGATTTCTCCATAGGCAGCGATCTGCAGGGAGGTGTTGGCACCCCCGGGATTCGCATCGTACCACTCATTTTTCAAAGCCAGCTTACTCGATTCGGTAACGGCATCCTCATAAGTGCCGGCCAGCCTAATAATTTCAGCGTCAAAAGTCTCCATTTCCCTGATACGATCCGTGTGATAGGATTCGGGAATAAAAATTTTGCATTTTATTCCGGCCAGATATGCCGCATAAGCCATGGCAACTCCGTAATTTCCGCAAGTGGCCAGTGACACCGTATTGAAATCTCTGCGCAAGGCATCTTTTACCTGTGCAAAAGCAATCCGGTCTTTTTGTGTACCTGACGGATTCTCTCCTTCATATTTAATGTACAACTGACGGATATTGAATTCCCTTTCGAGCCTTCGGGCCCGGTTAAGGGAAGTATCTCCAATTTCAATCGACATAATATCTTCATAAGATTCCACCCGATCAATCATAGAAAGGTTGGGGTCTTTTACCATATCACTCAAATACTGCACTTCTTTGGTGATTTTTATGTTGGCCGATTTAACGTTGTCAAGTATGTTCATTTTATAGTAAATTATAAACAAGGGCTAATGTAGATTTTTTATGAATTGGTTTATCAGTTGTATTCAGATATTTCCAACAATCATAATCCTTTAAAAATTCTTACTAATTATGTCTTTAGATATTGTAATAAATATAATTACAATCATTAAAACTTTATGAAGATTATTAATTAATTATACATTTATAGTTGAACGGGAAAGGACTTCTTTGCTGTTAAAATTAGCCAACCGGTTGCAGAGTAAAATCTCGATAAAAATTTGCCATACAAGATGTTAACTAAACCATGTCCTGCTTATGTGATTTGGATCAAACACCATTTCTTTATTCACTATTTATTCTCAGAGGCCCAGCTTGCGAACATCAATATAGCCCCTGCCGTGCCGTCCATGGTGGGTTCGTTTGTAGAATAATCCCCATGGTCATCATGGTATACGACGTACTTATTTTGGAAAGCGCCATATTCATCTTTTTCAGCCAAAGCTATACCTATAAGGGAATTAAAAATATCGGCGTAAACTGGTCCGTCAACCAAACCTCCCACCACTTCTTTTTTGGTCAATGCCCATGTGCTCGTATGTACATCGACAGGGTAATCTCCCTTTTCTGGAAACCCAGTAATCATGGAAGTCCCCCAGGGGTTTCTGCCCAATAACCAGTCTCGTTGTTCAAGCATGAAAAAATGATATTGTCTGTCGTCTGTCATTTTTTCATAAAGGATAATTTGGGAAATCAGGCCGGTCACAAGATTATTTGAGCACCAAATAAAAGGAACGCCAATATGATAAGGATTTTTTGCAGCCTTCATGGCCATTTTAATTTCCTTTTCGTAATAGGATGCCAGTGTTTTTTTGAAATCTTCGTCAGCCACTTCATAGAGAGAGAAATGTCCTGCATTTATAAAAGGATACAGTTCATAATGCCCAATAGCTGCTTCCTGATCGAATCTCTTGATCCAGGAAGGCTCTGCATCCGCCATTTTTGCATAATGAATGGCTTCGTTCAGATAGTGTTTTTCACCTGTGACCTTAAATAATTCGGCAGCTCCCCATTCCATATCATCTGCCCATGTTATTTCGTTATAACGATAGGGCGCCTTGTATGAATTCCCTTGCTGGTATCCTTCTTTTTCCCTGCCCAACTGATAGAGTGTTTTGGCCGCTTGAAGACATTTGTTGGCAAAAATCTCGTCTTTCAGGGTTTCTTTCCAGATTCTCGCGGCCAAAGCCATAGCAGCAGAGGAGCGCCCTGCAAGATTTGCTACTCCAGTGGCCTTGCTTTTGTATTTATTGAGTCCCTGTGGTTTTCCATTAGCAAAATAGGCGACGCGGTAACTGTTGGCACCCCATCCATAGTCTGACTTGTCTTTGTCGGGGTATTTGTAACCGATGTGGTCACGATCGTCAGCCACCTGGTGTATCAAATCTTCAGGATTTGGGTGCAATTTGAAAATCCATTCCAATCCCCATTTGGCTTCGTCCAGAACATCAGGTATTCCGTTCGATCCGGGTTTTCCAAAAGCATCAACTTTATCACCAAAACTATTTGGGTACATTTCGTAGGCCATCAGCATGTGAGCCGTCGCATAACTGCTCGTAATAAGGTATTTCAGCATGTCACCGGCATCATGCCATCCACCCGAAGCAGCAACAAAAACCGAATCCGGTACTGCTGTACCATACATGGCTACTCCGTCATGCTGGTGGCAGTGGGTATCAAAAAACGGATTAAAACCACATCGCTGCTGCTGCATAAATTCAAGTAAACGGTCTGCCTGGAGGTTATAGGCTGTTTCTGATATGTCAAAACTTACCGACTTGATTTTTGATTTTTGACTTTGAAGATAAAACCGGCCTTCATTCCTGATCCCTGAAAAATCTATAGTGTAAAAATATTTGAAGTTGCCCCAGCCTTTTTCTTCAGACGCTTTTGCTTCTAATGTCTGTAAAACTTTTCCGCTTGTTTCGTCAATTATATCGACTCTTTCTTTCATTGAAGCTTCAGAAAACACAATAGCTATTTTGCTGTCAGCTGGTTGATACCCCATTTGATTGACCCTAAAATAAATAGCATCATTTCCTTGGGCAGTGGCACAAATTGATAAAATGTTGAATGCAAATAGAAACAGTAGTATTTTTTTCATTTTATTCGTGGTTTTTTAGCAGGACATTAATTTTTTTAAATGCGTATCCTTTGTTATTTAAGGCCCTGATCAAGGCGTCAAGTTTGTAATAAAATTTGTCACTGCGATCGGGATGGGTACCAATATGGCTTAATAATATAAAACCATTCAGCCCTGCTTCTTTGTTCTGATCAAAATCAAGAATACTTTTGTAAATTTCTTTACTGCTGCGATAAGCCTTCATTTCGGGTACAGTATAATCTGCATGTGATAAAGTCCCTCGTGTAAGATTTACAAGTTGCAGGCCCATATCTTTTGTCCAGGAACTTATACTGTCATTGTGCCACTCATAGGGAGGGAGAAAATAGACTGACTGATCTTTTGAAATACCAAACTTCTTTATTTTTAAGTAATTGGCCTCCAGGTCATCGGTAAATTCCTGCTTTGTCACCAATAAGCTGTCTCGTTTGTTCCAATCGCAATAAAGTAAATGCCTGTCAGAATGTGCCCCGAGGTAATGTTTGTTCGCCACCAGTGACTCAATAAGATTTTTATTGGCAGGATCTGCATAAAAACCTCCCGTAAAGAAAAAGGAAGCTTTTATGTGGTGCTGGTCAAGAACGGATTGAATATATTGGCCTCCGTCAGCAAACTCATCTCCCGTAAAAACCAAAGCTATTTCTTTTTTGCTCTTGTCTCCTCGAACGATACCTCCCTGATCATATTCAAATTTTGGATTTTGTGATTGACAACTATGCAAACCAAAGGAATTGAAACTTAAAAAAGAAACCAGCATGATGAATGAAAATACAGGATATTTTTTATAAAACATAAGCCTAAATAATAGCTGCGTAGCATATGACCAGTTACTCTCCAATGAACCATATCAGGTCATGACCCCTACGGAAGTACTAATCTAAGGATTATTTTTTTGAACTTC
>CBDUAP010000228.1:0-4824 GCA_965365165.1 uncultured Flavobacteriaceae bacterium | reverse complement strand
AAAACAGATTGTGCCTGGATCATAAAAGGATACAATAAGGCAATAAACAGGGAATAAAGGATTTTTTTCATTTTAAATATTTTTTGTTAAGGGAATACATCAATTAATGTTTGAAAGCACGTGTCAATTCTAAGCTCTGGATTCAGCGGATGAAGGAATCCTTATGCAAATTAAAAAGACAAGGCTAAAATTTAGTAATAAATGTACGAAAATAGCACAATCCAATAAAGTTAATTCACTGTTTTTTAAGGGCAACGGACGGATATGCCAAGGCTTTGATCAAATATTCCTTTTTTATGATTTAAAGCATATTTTTGCAACATGCTAAAAATAAATGACATCTTTTTCTCATACAACGCGGAAAGGCCACTGTTGCAAAACATAAGCTTTTCGCTGCAAGAAGGGGAGCATCTTAGTGTCATGGGAGAAAGTGGTTGCGGGAAATCGACTTTGTTGAGAGTGGTTTACGGCCTTTTGGACGCTGATCAAGGCGCCATGTCATGGAAGGATCAACAAATTCAGGGGCCGGCATTTCATTTGGTTCCCGGCATGAAATTTTTCAAATACGTGGCTCAGGATTTTGATCTGATGCCTTTTACCACGGTTTCAGACAATATTTCTAAATATTTATCCCGGTTTTATCCCGAAGAAAGTAAAAAGCGAACCCGGGAACTTCTTGAGATCATGGAGTTGACTGACTTTGCAAATGAAAAGGTAAAGCACTTGAGCGGAGGGCAGAAACAACGGGTGGCCATTGCAAGGGCCCTGGCCAAAGAACCGGAGCTTTTGCTTCTGGATGAACCTTTTGGCCAGATCGATAATTTTAAAAAGAACGCTTTGCGCAGGACCTTGTTCGCTTATTTAAAAGAAAAGAACATTGCCTGCATCGTTGCGACCCATGATACGGACGACGCCTTGTCTTTTGCAGACAAAATGATTGTGCTGGGGCAAGGAAAAATCATTGCCCATGACAGCCCGAAGGAACTGTTCAGGAAGCCCGGGAGCGCTTATGTGGCCTCTTTGTTCGATGATGTCAATGAAGTAATGATCAATGACAGGCCCATGTTGCTGTATCCGCATCAAATAAAAATCGTAGGTCACTCAGGACTAAAAGCCATTGTTCAAAAAACTTATTTTAAAGGCACCCACTGGTTGGTTGAAACAAAATTTAAAGATCAAATTGTTTTACTGCACCATCACATAGATATTGATCAACTGAAAACAGTTTTTTTAGCCATAGATGAAAACCCCTCAGATGATCATATCCCTTTTAAAAAAGAGAGATAACCTTCTGAATTTCCTATTTTAGACCCCTGCAATTCTTCTTTTATATTCCTTGAGTGCATCTGCCAATCGTTGTTTGGAATTTGAATCGCCTGGAATATTATGTGACGGATGGATGTACAGTTTGACGCCCCTGTTGGCCAGAATTTCAGCGACGGTGGTCACCGTCATCCACACCGTAGTCATAAAGGCCATTGTTGAAACGGGTCCTATTTTATCAATATGGTTCTTCAGGGGTACAGAGGCATCTTCGGATGGAGCACAAGTATCAACAACAAGATCGGCCAACTCAAACAAGGTCTTTCCACTGGAGTGTTTCGTGGTCTTTCCCTTGGCCTCCCCGGCAGATCCGAAAACGATTAATTTCATACCTTTTTCTTTGGCCTCAAGGGCAATATCGATGTTCACTGCATTGACGCCGGTATGCGAAAACAGCCACATAGTGTCTTCCTTGTTAAAATTATAGCCCTTCATAATTTCCTTTCCATAGCCCTCAACCCGTTCGAGGAAAATAAATTGATCTACTCCCATCTGGCCGGTAATATTAGTGAAGAATGTCAGGGGTAGTTCCACGATGGGGTGAAACCCGACGAAGCCCCCGATCCTGGGGTACATTTCCTCAATGGGGAGCGTTGCATGACCACATCCGAAGGTATGGACCCATTTTCCTTTTTCGATAGAATCGGCCATAATTGTGGCTGCCTGTTTGATATTTTCCATTTGGGTATGCTCTATCTTACCCATGACATTTCTGGCATTGTCAAGCCATTGCTTTGCTAACATCATATTGAATTTAATTTATTTTGGAATTATATTTTTTCTTGGTGACAAAAAGTAAAAGGAATACGGCAAAGACCGCGATCAAAATAAAATAGGGAAACACTCCTATTCCATGGTATAGGGAAACCTGTCCCATCAAATAATTGGCGATCACGTTTCCGATTAAGGCAATAGTGATAACAATGCTGAATGCGGTACCCGAAAATTCGGTGTACAATTGGCCAATAAAGCCCAGAATGACCGGAAATCCTGAGGCCATGCCAATACCGACAGCAATCATTCCGGAGATCAACATCAGATAAGATTCACCCTTGAGCAGCAGCAGGCATCCCACAATGGCAATGACATAACTGAAGCGCATCACCTTTAAAGGATTCAATATACGAAGGATCTTACCCAGCGCAATTCGGGTTATGGTCAGGGCCGCAACAAATGAAGACAGGATAAACAGGGCGCTGGAAGCTTTGGTCTCCTTAACCGTTTCCAGATAGGTTGTGGTCCAATTATTGGTCAAGCCCTCTATTCCACTTTGAAAAAAGAGGATAAAGCCAAATAATAACAGCATGGGATCCCTGGCCATTTTTAAACCCTGTTTAAGAGGAAGCTTCATGGCCTGACAAGATTTTGGAAAACGAATGAGGCTAAAAAACAGTATGGGAAAAATAATCAAAGCACCCAGCAAGGCAAAAATGGTCTCAAATGAATACAGGCCTTTCATCAAGCCCAGTACAACAGGGGTTCCCAAAGCCCCAATTCCAAAGAAAACACCAAGCAAACTTAGGTTGGCACCATGATCCCCTTCGCTGATCTCGGAAACCATCGCATTGGTTATTCCATTTAATATGCCACCGCCAAGTCCGGTGCAGAAAACAGCTATGTGCAGAAGGGAAAGAGATGTTGAGAAAACGATTCCCTCAAGTCCAAAAAGGGTCAATAAACTCCCGGCAATCAATATTCTTTTATAAGACAACCAATCGACCAGTGGTCCAAAAACCAAGGAACCGGTAAGAATGCCCATGGGTAAGAGCGTGAGCAAAAAACCTGCTTTGGCCTCGTTCAATTGAAATTTCTCGGTCACCTCCGGAAGAACAGAGCCTAATGAGATCATAACGATCCCAAAAAGCAGCATCCCGATGCAAGCGGAAGAAAAGACATATCCTTTGTGATATTCTTTATTCGTCATGGGCAGAGTCATTTAGTGTTTTTAAGGCCAGATAGCCGGCACCGATCAAGCCCGCATCTCCCCCCAGGATTGAAGCCTTCAATTCAATTTCCTTAATTGACAATGGCTGGGCCCACTTTTTGGCCTCCTCTAAAATCCGATGTAAAAACTGGCTGGCAGGTCCGAAAACCCCACCACCGAATATCACTTGCTGCGGATTGAATATGCTCACCAGGTTCGCCAGGGCCATACCCCAATAGACGATCGCCTTGTCAATGACCTCAATCGCCAAAGCATCTTTTTTTTCAAATGCTTTGAATACCTCGTAAGACGTTATTTTTTTTATGGGAATAGTTTCTAAAACACTTTCTGTTTCCCGATTTTTACTTAAAGCTTCAACAGCGCTTCTTGCTATTCCATTTCCTGAAGCATAGTGTTCAAAGTTTCCCCAGTAATCATATTTTGCATCATAGGGAGGTTCCAGGGCCATCCAGCCTATTGCACCCGCAATGCCTCTGTGCCCCTGTATTATTCTGCCGCCTGAAAGTATACCAGCCCCAATGCCGGTACCTATGGCTACAAAAATAGCATCCGAGCAGCCTTTGGCACAACCCTTCCACACTTCTCCGAGGATATAGCAGGACCGGTCACTCTCGAGAACGATCTCGATTGATGGATCGTCAATGTGCTTTGTAAGCCCTTCCCAAATTAAAATTTGGTCCCACCCTGGGATATTGGGTGCCCAGGCCGTCTTCCTGACTGGATCGTAAATACCGGGTACGCAAGCTCCAACAGCCCTTAACTTATAAGTTGTGCTCCTGCTGTAATTGATCAGGGATAAAGCCATCGTACCGATTAAATCAATGACCTCCTGACCTTTTCTACCATCTAAGGGTCGGTTTTCTTTTTGTAATATGTCTCCATCGTGATTAAACAGGGCAGCAGAAATCTTTGTGCCACCTATATCGATACCAATTACTGCGCTATTACTTTTCATAAGAGTTTTCCGGCATACTATGTGAATATACTAAAAAATAAATATAAAAATGTACATCTTAATGAACATGACTGGGCAGTACCCAGCCTGTCATGACAAATAATTACATTTATGTCAAAAACCGTATAATGGGTAATTCAGCTCGCTCTTCAAGTGGATCCGGATAAGGAAGTTAAATAATTGTAATTTTGATCAGAAGTTCTTATTCGCATTTACGGGTCAATGCTACATTTCGAGTGATGTTCATATTTGGTTTTCTTTCCACACCAAATTCACATCGATGTAAACGGAGCTTTGCAAGGCATGGTTTCATGAAGCTATTTTAAAGGTTTTCACTGGCTGATCAAAGTTAAAAATTTACGAATTGATTGTATCCTATTTTTTATATGGTACTAATGAGCGGGTAAATACTTTTTACGTACTCGTTGATCATTAAATTGTTGATTTCCCAATATGACAAAAAATCAATTATTTTGTTACAAATCTTTGACTTGTTTGTTTTGCATCATTCCTTGAGCTGCCAGGCGCCCTGATTCCATGGCGGCATTCAATGAACCATTAAATAGATGGTCTCCAGCAAGAAATACATTTTCCAGGACTT
>CBDUAP010000227.1:0-4825 GCA_965365165.1 uncultured Flavobacteriaceae bacterium | reverse complement strand
ACTTTTACAAATTTCGATTCTGCCTGAAAGTCTGTTTCTACAATTTCAAATGGCATGCAATATTGACCATATGCCGTACCGATTTGAAACATCATAAAAATGGTGCAAATAAATATGGCTGTCTTTTTCATCGATTGATATTTTAGGTTTATTCACTCATGATATTTTTAATTTCCTCTTTTGCAGCAGCCAGATCAATCATAAACTGCTCATCTGCATGCAAGCGGGCTACCGCGGCAGTACCTATCATACGGCCAGTAACGACATCACTGTACCAATGGACATTGCAAACACTGCGGCTGGTACCAAAATCTTTGCCCCGTTTTAAAATTACATCTGTCTGTTCAGGAAAAAGTTCGGTCAGGATCAATGACCAGGCCCATCCTATGGCCGTATGACCCGATGGATATGACCCATCTTTTCTTAATCCCTCCTCATCCTGAGGAGTACATATCGGGGAATTGTTCACCATAAATGGTCTTTCCCGCTTATAATGATTTTTTGCAGCGTAAGTTGATAAGCCTGCATCAGTTAAGGTCCTGCGCATAATCATATAGAGATTTGGGGTGGCCTCTTCTGATATTTTAATATCTAGAATAATGTTGAATGACTCCATTGCTTCAGGAAAATGAAGTACCGCATCTTTGGCAGCCTGTTCTTTTCTGGATTCATCTTTGGAAGCAACATACATGGCTGCCATTTCCTGGTCAAGTGCATATGCCGAAGATCCTTCTATCGGTGGTGGCGGCACTAATTTAAGACTATTGGGTAATTCATCTTCAGAAAGATAGCCCTGAAGAATACCTTTGTGGACTTCAGGAACATCAAGAGACAAAGAGGTAACTTCTTTTTGACTGGTACAACCCAGAATAAAAAGAAACAAGATTGAAAGGATCCTAAGATTTTTCATGATATTTTATTTGAATTGTTAAAATTTCAACTTTTAAACCCTAGTCAACAACTAACTTTTCATTTTTGATGATTGGCATCACTATTTGTTTTTTTCTTTTTTACCCATTGGTAAAAGAATTTGCGCCTGAAAACGCCATTGCCACTCCGGTCCAAAATCGGGGCGCACCACATTATAGTAGATCTGCGATTGTAAGTTCAAGGGCAATTTACCTCCCAAATACATCAGCTTACCTCCTCCCGCACCAAGGGGAACAATCCATTTTTGTCCATCCGCTGCTTTCCAGTCAGCCGTAATGATCGGCGCGCTGTTGACATACCAATTATTGCTCAATTGCTTAACAATAAAGAGGTTGACCAACATATGATTCACATCTTCCCTGTCTGAATTGCCGGCCACAGACCAGGCATTATTGGCCAGAACCCCAAAGGTCCAGTCGCCGGGTTGTACAAGTGCCACAACAGACGGGCCGATACTTAACTTTTCTGAGCCTCTTTTTGAACCGCCGGTTGGCAGTTCGATCACAGGACCAATACCCCAGGTAAAAGATTGGTTGCCCGGCACATAAAATGCGGTCAGCACAATGTCTGAAAGCCCTGAGGAATAGGTACCGCTTTCTCGTGAAAAATCAGGAATCCAGGTGATTGGAAAGATGGTCCTGGTAATCAGTTTACCGTCAAACAAAGGAATTACGGGCTGGATGTTCAAAACGCTCAAATTCCTGTTATAAGGGCCGTAATCCATGTTCAGATTATACTGAAACGGAAAACTCATCAAATTGGCAATAGGGTTTGCAGCTTGCTGATTAAGACTACTGTCTTCAGTATCCTGGGCATGTAAACTTATTGCACCGAAATACGTAATAGCGATAATTGAAAATATTCTTTTCATCATTCACTTGATTATGTAAAAATAATTGTGCTTATATTTTCTCGGCTACCGGTGTCTTCCATGATTCCATTTTTTCCATATCAGGAACATATATTCTCAATATGATATCAATTTCCTGGTCCTGACGGATAACAGGCAGCCAGTTTTCCTCAGGTACATTGTTTGGTTTATCAGCAGCTACATATATCTCAATCCCACCATCAGCATTAAGCTTGAATCCCGAATTTTCACCTACGCTGTATTTCTTCCTCTCGTTAGGGATAAAAAATCCGTTGGCCTTATCGTAAAGGGTTAAAGACCAGAAAGCACCTGCTGGAGGAAGCTGGTCTTTTGCCATTTTAATCACATAATCATTCATGCTATTCAAGGATTCACCATCAGCGGAAGTCACATTAGGATACATGGCTTCTTCCATAGGTAAACCAATAGGCCCGATGATGGAAACTGTCAGAATCGTTTCCAGATCTGTAAGGCCCTTTGTTTTGAACATCTTAGGAGACATTTCCTTTATCAGGTTTGGATTGTTCAGTTTTGTGAGGTATTCCTGTTGAATTTTCTCAGCAACGGTAAAGAATTTTTCACCATCAATCTTTATACCCTCAGGATTAAATTCTTTTCCAGGCATAATGCCCAAAGGTTTATATGCTTCAAGTACCTCCCGGTCTTCTACATCACCAGGATCAAATGAAATATGATTAAATATAAATTGCATGACTTCCAAAAGATTATTCTTAAAAACATCCAGGTCTGTTTGGCCTGTTTCAGGAAAATCAACTTTTTGTGGCGTTATTGGTTCTTTGCCTTGATATTCAGAAAGTGTCTGAATTTTCGTAGTCTTTATTGTTTCAACTATTTTATTAAATCTTTCCGGTTCATTGGCATGGGGCATGATCCGTAAAACAGCAGAAACAAAATCTCCGGTAGTTTTGTAAATCAAATCCACACCATTTACGGGTTCTCCACTGTAACCCTCTGTTCGGTCAGAATAGAATAAGATTTTCTCGGGCTTTTCAAAATCACCGTTTCGAGTTGCTTTGGGAACATCTACATAATGATCATATGACGTGACCATAAGTGAAACATATTTTGAGTCAAAGGCAGGTAAAAACATTATTACAGGTTCTGCACGCAAATCGAGCAAGGCAGTGGTATAGAAACTGTCATTGTTCGGGCGGGCAATTTCGGTCATGGTATGGTCCTTTAAATTTGTGTCGGCCACCAGGGTGTTCCAGCCTCCTTGCCCTATGGCAAATTTGTTATTCACGTTGTACATGGCCACATACTGAAAAGAGCGTTTAACAATGTTTTCAACCTGTTGATCAGTTAATATGGCGTAACCGTTTTGATCCGTTTCAACGGACTTTTCCTTTTTTGGCGGCTTCTCGCAAGCAGAAGTCAAAAATACAAAGGCAATAATAATGTTGGTAATTATCTTTTTCATGGGGGAAGAAATTTAAAATTTAGTATTAATCATTATTCCAATAAAGTCTCCTTTAAAATATAAAAGTATGACAGCCACAATCTACCAGCTGAAATTCTCATGAAAATTAGCATGTGATCTTCATATTCTGATAGGTTTTTCTGCAACTTTTTAATAACGACCTGACAGGAACTAATAAGTCTGCATTATACCCTTAAAGTTAATGAATAATCGTGAAACACAGGAATCAATATATAATTTATATTCATTCTATATTGCTGAAAAACAAGGGTTTTATCAAATTTATAAAGGCTTAGGTCCCTAACCAGTTAACCGCTGAAGGTGACGGGTAGTATTGGAGAAATCTTAATTGATTTCAACGTATAGATTTTGTATTTTTACTATCTGTACCCGGTATCTACCGGATAGGTCGTTCTAATATTTATTGGAGAATTGATTACACTTCTAATCAATGACTTGGAATGAGGAGTGGTAAAACAAAAGAAATTAGTATTTCTGTTAAATAAAGTTCAGTATTATGAAGAAGCAAAATCTTGATTCCATCCCAATTTTTGTTGTTTCCGGTGGTAAAGGCGTAACCGGGCATACCATAGTTCAAACTTTAATTATTCAATATCCCGAAAAAAGTATAAATGTTAAACTGGTCCCTGACGTACGTGATAAAAAAAAGCTTCTTAATATAATTAAAAAGGTCAAAGGAGCGAATGGGATACTAGCTCATACCATGGTAAATTCTGAATTACGAATTTTCTTGATTGAGGAATGTAAAAAACAACAGGTAAAACAGGCAGATCTTATGGGAGGTCTGGCAAATATCATAGAAAATGATTATGGATTGGAATCTGCCAATGCTCCCGGTCTTTATCATAAAATTAATGCCCAGTATTACAAGAGAATTGAAGCTATGGAATTTACGCTCAATCACGATGACGGACTAAATGCCCAGAATCTTCACGAGGCAGATATTGTTGTCACAGGTGTTTCGAGGTGTGGAAAAACACCCTTAAGTGTATACATGTCCATGTTTGGCTGGAAGGTAGCAAATGTGCCCCTAGTAAAAGGTATCGATCCTCCAAAAGAACTGTTCGAAATTGATAAGAATCGTGTTTTTGGTCTAAATATTAACTTGAACCATTTAGTGATCCAGCGGCAGAAGCGATGGAAAGGTTTTGGTAATTTACCGAACATGAATTACGTCGATTCAAAATTTGTAGGTCAGGAACTCCAATATGCGAATTTATTGTTTAAAAGAGGAGGTTTTACAAAAATAAATATCTCTAATAAGGCTATTGAATCTACTGCTAATGAAATAGTTGGCCTGCTAATTGAGCGATTTGACCTTGAAGATCACCATAATTTGAGTTAATACCCGAAGGGCCAACTATTCAATGAAAAAGGCTTCTTTCCTGTAACAAAAATCTTCAATCTCCGATCCCTGCCGCGCCGGCAGACGGGTTCAGTCAATTTGCCTATATTTAAACTTCATTAAATCGTGATTATGATCCCCTTCTTCCAGGACAGAGCGTATAGAGGGCAGAATGAAAAAGCCAACGATTTGGCTTTTTTATGATGAGCCAGATGAG
>CBDUAP010000226.1:0-4827 GCA_965365165.1 uncultured Flavobacteriaceae bacterium | reverse complement strand
TCTTGACGTGCTGGAATATGAAAAAGCCTCCTTTGAACATTTTTTCTCAGAAGGAAATACCCTGCCTGAAGCTTTTCAATATTTGATCCAGTCTGATCAGGTACTTTTGAGCCCCCACGTAGCGGGATGGACCATGGAATCAAAGTTTAAACTTGCTCAGACCATTGTCAAAAAAATTGCCCTTTTGACAGATCAGCAAAGTTCAATAAAATAATGCAACAGATCAGTAGTGGTAATGATCCCTACCAGTTTGTCATCTTCTACAACGGGTAATGAATGAAATTCCTTACTGGCCAGCAATTTGGAAACCTCCAGAATCGTGGTGTCAGGAGTTGCGGTCAGCGGATTTTTGATCATCATGTCTTTGATTCCAAGCATATTGTAAACAGGGGTATCTTCGGTTCCTTCTTTACTGTATGCATCAATGAAACTAATACGCTGAAGATCAGATAAACTGATCAGTCCAATGAGCTTGTCCTTATCCACAACAGGCATGTGTCTGATATGGTTTGTTTTCATTCTCTTTTCGGCAGAATAAAGCGTATCCTTTAAACTTAAAGTAATAACCTCCCGGGTCATGATACTTGATATAGGCTCATTTTTTTTCATCCCTCATACTCTTTAATTATTCATATAAAGTACAAAAAAAAATGCAAGAAATAAAATGATTTTAATCATGAGAGAATTAAAATAACTGTACAAAAAAGTATTTAAGACGACTTTCTCGAACTGTCATTTCTTTTACGCCAGTAGTTGTTTTTACCGCTGCTTTTCTTTTTATGCTTCGGCTTGGGCCTCTTTTTGTGACCATGAGTTCTTTCAGGCACTTCTGAAACCTTTTCAAGATTGTCATTGATAAAAGGATGTTCATGGATCACCTGAACCTTTTGTTTGATCAGCTTTTCAATATCCTTTAAATAAGATCTTTCTTCGGCGTCACAAAAGGAAATAGCAAGTCCGCTGGATCCCGCCCTTCCCGTCCTGCCGATTCTGTGGACATACGATTCGGGAACGTTTGGAAGGTCATAATTTACAACATATGACAATTCATCAATATCAATGCCCCGGGCAGCAATATCAGTAGCCACCAATAATTTGATCTTCCCCCTTTTAAAATCCTCCAAAGCGACTTCTCTTGCCCTTTGTGATTTGTTCCCGTGGATCGCTGCACTTTGAAAGCCTTCTCTCGCCAGCAGTTTTACAATTTTGTTGGCTCCGTGCTTGGTGCGGGAAAAAACGAGTACAGATTCCATTTCCTTGGTATTCAGCAAATGGGTCAATAAACCCAGTTTGTTTTTTTTTGTAACGTAATAAAGGCTTTGCCCTACTTTTTCAGCCGTTGTTTGTTCAGGTTGCACCGTCACCCTTTCAGGGTTTCCAAGTATTTTACGAGAAAGCGCGACGATACTAGGATGCATCGTAGCAGAGAAGAACAGGGACTGCCTTCTCTCAGGCAAAAGTGCTATAATTTTTTTGATGTCATGAATAAAACCCATATCAAGCATTTGATCGGCTTCATCCAATACAAAATATTCAATATCACGAAGGCTGATGTATCCCTGATTGATCAGGTCCAGCAATCTTCCCGGAGTGGCAACCAGTATGTCTATACCCCTTCTTAAGGCTTCTACCTGTGCCCCTTGCTTAACCCCTCCAAAAACCACCGTGTTTTTCAGGTTGGTATATTTTCCATAGACCTTGAAACTTTCTCCTATCTGGGTAGCCAGTTCCCTTGTTGGGGTCACCACTAGTGATTTTATCTTTCTTCTTCCTGTGGATCTGTCATGCTGCATGCTCATCCTTTGCAAAATAGGGATCGCAAATGCCGCTGTTTTTCCAGTACCCGTCTGAGCACAGCCCAGAAGGTCCTTTCCTTTAAGTAAAATAGGTATTGATTGTTGTTGTATTGGAGTTGGAATTGTGTAGCCCTCTTCATGTAACGCCTTTTGAATTGGAGGCGTAAGTCCTAAATCTTTGAAAGTCATATATTTTATAAAAGTTGCAAAGATACCTTGATTATTTGGATAAAAATGCAAATCTGTGATTTTGTGTAGTTTGAAACAAGCTCTTTAAATTGTCTCATGCTCAACAAAATGCTTTGGCCACCATGAGCGGAATGATTGGTTCTGCTTTAAATTTCCAAAATAAATCAATTTACAGAAGGCTTATTCCAGCTGTGCCTTCCGGGAATTTAAATAATAAACACCTATAAAGACAAGGCTTAAAGCAACGAGGATCGCGGATATCACAAAATACAATTGTGATTGTGTAAAATAATCCAAAAATGGCAAAAGCAGCAAGGGGGACAAAAATTGTCCCATAAACCAGAAGGTGGTCAAACGACCTATTTCCCTTCCTCTTATTTCTATTGGAGCCAGTTGCATGACCCATATATTGGCATTGGGGATCATGATACCCATACCCAGGCCTGCAAACAGCATACCCATCATCACCATGGCATAAGAATTTCCGATGGCAATAAAAACAAAAGCAACGGCCATTAAAAAATAACCAAGCCCAAAAATTTGCTCAAAGGCAAATTTATCTTTGATGCGAGAATAGGAGAATGCGGCCACAGCAGAGAAAAAAGTACTGGAAGCAATAGCGACGCCTATCAGTGCATTCGTTTCTACGCCAATAGACTTCAAATAAAAAGGAATCTGAATCGGGATGATAAAAAACAAGATCCACATGACCATGACATTTATAAAAACCAGCCAAATGATCTGAGGAGACTTTATTCCTTTCATTTCCTTTTTAATCTCATTTTTTACGGGAGGCTCTTTCAAATAAATGTAAGTAAAAGGTAAAATAAGCAATGAAAAAAAATACAGCAAAAAGGGAACCTTCCAATTGACGTCAGCGAGTATGCCTCCCAGGGTGATAAATATAATTCCGCCCAAAGACATCACTGCAATCTGCAATCCTGCAAATTTCTGTCTGGCCTTTCCCTGGTAATAATCGGCCAACAGTGTTGTAACGATGGTCATCGATATACCTACTGAAACACCCAGTAATGCCCTGCCCGCCAGGATCAGGTAGATATTGTTCAGCCAATAGCCTGAAGTTCCTCCCACAGCATAAAGGACCAAGGCAACACCCAGTAGTTTTAGCCTTCCAAACCTGTCAATGATAATTCCTGCCACCATAGCACTGAGGGCAATGAACAGACCCGGGAAAGAAAGGGTCAGTTTTACCAGTTTCGCCCCATTGTCAACTCCTGAAAAGGCCTTTGTCATGTCAGGAAGCGAAGCTGAAATAGTAATCATCGACATGATGGTCAGGCTGCTTACCAGTAACAGGACAATTTTAACTTGTTTACTCTCGGCATTCATATGGTTAGCGGTTTAAAAAATCCTTTGGCAATTGATCCCCTTTGATCCTCTTTAGAAAAAAGATCAAACCATATTCCCTTTCATTAATTCTGCAAGCATCGTTTTAAAGTTTTCCTTTTTGTTCAAATGAGGTAAAGGGTCCTTTGGTACCGGTTTGCCCAGAAATTCACACAAAGGTTCCCAACCTTCACGAACATCATACACCAAAAGTCGGTCTGCAGGAACATTGGCTTTTACTTCTTCAATGTGCTGATACCATATCTTTTCGGCAAATTCCTTATCTAAAAACCGGCCCTGAAACTGAATACCCCAAACTTGTCTTTTTACAAATTTGATGCATTGAACTACTTTTCTGATCCTAGGATCGGTAAGTATCCTGATGAGCATTTTGATTTTTTCTCCTGGAGTCTGAGGACCGGCCTGCCAAACCGTTGAGTAGGCACTTTTGTACCAATCTTCAAAATCTCTAACCGTAAGTATCACCTTGGAATCAGGATAATGATTCATGTGCTCGACATACCAAGGATAGCTCGGAAAATCAACCGTAGCCTCGTAGCCCTCATAGAGGCCTTCCCAATCAGTTTCATGTGTTTCTTCAAGTCTTAACCAGTAATGCAACATATCGGGATTTACAAGAAGTTCCTTCATATGGTAGGTTTTGGAATATCCCAGAATTTCTAATGATCTTTTAAGTGTGGTTGTTCCCGTTCTTGGAAAACCGGCACCAATTACTTTTATAGGCATATTTAAACTTATTTAATTGTTATTTATCTTAAATTAATGTATTGTTTCTTCATTAGACTACTCTGGTGGGGGTGGTGGGGGAACAAATACAAATGGCTTGGGCTGAGGAGAAATCGGTTTCAGGTCTTTACCTCCGAATGCCGGAAAATCAGGCATAAAATGGGTGCTCCTGAATTGCCCGAACAAGAATGGTCCCGTGGGTTGAGCCGCAGAACCATCGGGTAATTTATAATCCTGTTTATAAGGGTTCCAGTATTCCCAGACAATTTTATGATCAGGGGTCACTTCGATAAATCTCCCCTTGGCCCCGGAAGTAATTAGGGTGTTACCGTTTTTTAATCGTTGTGCGCCTGAAATAAAAGCAGAATAAAAAGAATATTTATCTGGTGCCATATAGCTCCATAAGGGCTCAGCAGGTCCTATCGGACCTTTCTCAGGTATCACATAGACACCATCCTTTTCTGTTTCAGGAGTAAATTCATACACCGCACTGTAATTCCCAAAATCGCCTATGGCAATCATTGGGTCCACACTTTTAGATTCCATGATGGCACCCCAGACAGAAGGCAATTTGTTTTCAGGATTCACAATATCATTATTGAAGACCATCAAATTACCAGCTCCAGGATATCCTTCGGGTATCCATTTGATATCGTGCTGACCATATAACAGTTGGCTTTCCTTTCCTTCTCTTCCATAATTTTTTGGATTTCCCCTTTTAATCGATAGAGAAGCCCCTCCATCATTT
>CBDUAP010000225.1:0-4865 GCA_965365165.1 uncultured Flavobacteriaceae bacterium | reverse complement strand
AACGCTGGCTGAGCCAGTGAATGCTTCTTTGGTAGACTCACCATATGCCACGACAATAATTTCCTCTAATTGTTCAGCATCCGATTGCATAACAACATCTATTGTAGATCGGTTACCAATCGTAACTTCCTGTGTCTGCATTCCAACGAATGAGAACACAAGGACAGTTCCACCTTCAGGAACTGTAAATTTGTAATTACCGTCTAAATCGGTAATTGCTCCAGTTGTGGTTCCTTTCACAACGATGTTAACTCCAGGTATTGCGGAGCCATCCTCATCAGATGTCACCTTACCGGAGATTGTGCGTTCCTGTGCAATCACTATCCCGAAGGAGAATAATAGCCCAAAAACCATAAGTAAACTTTTACGCATCTTGTATTGGTTTATGTTAAACATTTTACTTGAAAACATAAATTTAGACATGGACTTTCGCAATGCCTAACCGTTTGTAAAAATATGACGATAAAATAGGGATAAAAATTGCTCTAAATTTGCCGTATGTTACATTTTGACATGAAAATTAACAGGCCTTGCGCATAAATTATTGAAATAATACAGGCTTCATCACTAGCAAAAAAGGAGAACCAATGGCCCTCCTTTTTACATTCATAGTAAAGCGTAATTACTTAGCTGCCGCAGGCAATACATTCATCGGGGTTATCCAGAGAACATGACATGTCGGCCTGGTTCTGGGCCTTAATAGCCTCGGTGTCAGGCTGCTGCTCCTGCTCCTTAGCGACTGTGAACTTAATGGCATCAGTTGCAGCCTTGGAACGGAGATAGTACATACCAGTTTTCAGGCCAGCTTTCCAAGCATAAAAATGCATCGATGTCAGCTTACCAAAGTTCGGATCCTGGATATGAACATTCATCGATTGCGACTGGCAAACGTAAGCGCCACGATCTGCTGCCATATCGATAATTGCCTTTTGAGAAATTTCCCACACTGTTTTGTAAAGATCCTTGATCTCCTGGGGTATTTCAGGAATATTCTGAACTGAACCATTGGCCTGGATAAGCTTATTCTTCATGTTATCATTCCATAAGCCCAGTTCTATAAGGTCTTTCAACAAGTGCTTATTGACTACAATGAACTCTCCTGAAAGCACTCGTCGATTGTAAATATTCGTCGTATATGGCTCAAATGTTTCATTATTACCCAAAATCTGGGAAGTCGAAGCTGTTGGCATTGGGGCCATTAAGAGTGAATTTCGGACACCATGTTTTTTAACCTCTTTCTTCAGGGCTAGCCAGTCCCAGCGGCCTGAGTCCGGGGTAACGCCCCACATATCAAACTGGAAAATACCTTTCGATACCGGCGATCCTTTAAAAGTTTCATACGGCCCTTCTTCAATGGCCATATCCTTTGAAGCCGTCATGGCAGCAAAATACATGGTCTCAAAAATCTCCCTGTTTAATTTCCTGGCCTCTTCAGACTCGAAAGGCATCCTCAACATCAGGAATGCATCGGCCAAGCCCTGTATGCCAAGGCCAATAGGACGATGGCGTAAATTTGAGTTTTTGGCTTCCGGAACAGGGTAGTAATTGCGGTCAATAACCTTATTCAGGTTTTTAGTAGCCGTATAAGTTACTTCGTAAAGTTTCTGATGATCAAAATCGCCATCAATAACAAATTTAGGCAGGGCTATTGAGGCAAGGTTACAAACAGCAACTTCATCCGGGGAGGTATATTCAATAATTTCCGTGCACAGGTTACTTGATTTTATCGTACCAAGGTTTTTCTGGTTGGATTTTTTATTTGCTGCATCCTTGTAGAGCATGTAAGGGGTGCCTGTTTCCATTTGGGATTCAAGAACTTCAAACCAGAGGTCCTGGGCCTTCACCTGCTTCCTGTACTTACCTTCCCGTTCGTACTTTTCGTACAGCTTTTCGAATTCCTCGCCATAACAATCTGCCAGCCCGGGTGCTTCGTGAGGACAGAAAAGCGACCATTCTTCATTGGCTTCGACCCTTTTCATGAAAAGATCAGGAATCCACAAGGCATAGAACAGGTCCCTGGCACGGAGTTCTTCCTTGCCATGGTTCTTTTTGAGGTCAAGAAACTCGAAAACATCGGCATGCCATGGTTCGAGGTAGATAGCAAAACTGCCCTTTCTTTTACCTCCCCCCTGGTCAACATATCGGGCCGTCATATCGAAATTTCGGAGCATCGGCACAATACCATTGGAAACGCCATTGGTTCCTTTGATATATGACCCTGTGGCCCGCACATTATGAATTGAAAGTCCAATACCGCCAGCTGACTGGGAAATTTTAGCCGTCTGCTTTAAGGTATCATAGATTCCATCAATACTATCCTCCTTCATTGTTAAGAGGAAGCATGAAGACATCTGCGGTTTTGGGGTAGCCGCATTAAACAAGGTAGGGGTAGCATGGGTAAACCACTTTTCAGACAGCAAATTGTAGGTTTCAATAACCGAATCAATATCATCCATGTGAATTCCCACGGCAACCCGCATCAACATATGCTGCGGGCGCTCGACAACCTTACCGTCTAATTTCATGAGATAGGAACGTTCAAGGGTTCGGAAACCAAAGTAATCGTAGCTGAAATCCCGATCGTAGATAATACTTGAATCAAGCAGTTCGGCATTATTCTTAATCACCCCATAGGCCTCCTTGGAAATCAAAGAGGCATTTTCACCCGTTTTTGGATCAATATAGGTGTAAAGTCTTTTCATTGTATTTGAGAAAGACTTGCTCGTTGTTTTGTGCAGGTTGGAAATGGCAATCCGGGCCGCAAGCTTGGCATAATCAGGGTGTGCCGTTGTAAGAGAAGCAGCTGTTTCAGCAGCAAGGTTATCGAGCTCAACCGTTGTAACACCATCATAAATGCCATTGATTACTTTCCTGGCAATATCAACTGTATCAACAAACTGGCTATCAAGACCGTAGCACAGTTTATCAATTCTTGCGGTAATCTTATCAAACTTTACCGATTCTCTTCTTCCGTCTCTTTTTACAACTAGCATTTAATGTTTTTTTAGAATTAGGGTAATGTGGTTAATTAGAAATCTTCATCAAGACTAAACTTGGGTGCATCTTCTTCAACATTAGAAGAAACACCAGCCTTTTTATACTCTCCAACTCGCTTCTCAAAGAAGTTCGTTTTCCCCTGGAGAGAAATCAATTCCATAAAATCAAATGGATTCGTCGCATTATATACCTTATCACAGCCCAGTTCTGCCAAAAGCCTGTCGGCGACAAACTCAATATACTGACACATCAACTCAGCATTCATGCCTATCAGTTTAACCGGGAGGGCTTCTGTTACAAATTCTTTTTCAATTTCAACGGCATCCTTAATAATGTCGGTGATCCTGGCAGGGTCCAGTTTATTCACCAGGTGATTATTGTACAGCAGGCAGGCAAAATCACAGTGTAACCCTTCGTCTCTTGAGATTAATTCATTTGAAAAGCTGAGTCCCGGCATCAGGCCACGCTTTTTAAGCCAGAATATTGAACAGAAGCTTCCTGAAAAGAAAATCCCTTCAACGGCAGCAAAAGCAATAAGCCGCTCGGCATAAGATCCCTCATCAATCCATCTTAGAGCCCAGTCTGCCTTTTTCTTGACGAAAGGCATGGTTTCAATTGCATTAAACAGCTTGTCTTTCTCCTTGCTGTCTTTAATATAGGTATCGATCAGCAACGAGTATGTTTCAGAATGAATATTTTCAATAGCGATTTGAAAACCATAAAAGAACTTTGCCTCAGTGTACTGGACTTCGGCAACAAAATTCTCGGCCAGGTTTTCGTTAACAATACCATCACTCGCAGCGAAAAATGCCAGTACATGGCTGATAAAATGTCTTTCGCCATCATTCAGGTTCTCCCAGTCTTTGAGATCCTGGCTGAGATCAATCTCCTCTGCTGTCCAGAAACTGGCTTCTGCTTTCTTATAAAACTCCCAAATATCGTCGTGCTGAATAGGGAATAGGACAAAGCGGCTTTTATTCTCCTTTAAGATAGGCTCATCCATCTGCGTTGTTACCTGGTCGGTCATTCTCTTCTCTCTTTAAATCTACAATTCCAACTAAAACAAAAAATCCCCTGGAGACACGTCATTAATTTGGCATGTACTTTCCCATCTTTCAAAGCAATGTTTAAACAAACAACGCCAGAAATCAGGACGATCCAGTAAGGGGATTGGTAAGGGTACCTCTCACAAAAAAGAATAAACAAATCCTAAAAATCAAGTCGCTAAAAGTAAATTTTTGCCGGGCCTATAAGGCCCCAACTAAGGCTAAAAATGATCGTTAACTAATTGATTTGTAATTATTTATTAAAATTGTTTAAAACTTATAGTTTATTCAGAAAACCTAAATAGAGTAATCAATTTTTTTGATAATTTTTATGAAGATTTTGAGTTAAGCTGAAAGACTGCTGGAGAAACCATGCTTTGAGTACATCCATTATTGGCAAATGCAAAATAAAATACTACATTTGCACTCCATTTTGGAAACTGGAAAATAAAAGTTAGATGTACGCAATAGTTGACATAGCCGGAAAGCAGTTCAAAGTAACGCAAGATCAGAAGGTCTACGCTCCTTTAATGGAGGGTGACGCTGGCGCTTCCGTAGAATTCGACAAAGTGTTGTTGGTTGACAACGACGGAAAAGTCGATGTTGGTACTCCTGTGCTTAAGGGAGCCAAGGTAACAGGTAAAATCCTGGATCATGTAAAAGGCGACAAGATTGTTGTCTTTAAGAAGAAAAGAAGAAAAGGATATAAGGTGAAGAATGGTCATCGACAGGACTACACAAAAATCCTCATTGAAAATATTAAAAACTAATTTAGAGCATGGCACATAAGAAAGGAGCAGGTAGTTCTAAAAACGGAAGAGA
>CBDUAP010000224.1:0-4891 GCA_965365165.1 uncultured Flavobacteriaceae bacterium | reverse complement strand
CACCCCTCAATGCATTCAATCATTAAGGCAAAAACCTTTCCTTCCCTTTCAAGCCCACCACAAAAGCATCGTCATGGCCATCTTTTACGATGTTTTCCATATGGGAGAGGGCCTCTTCATAGGATTCAAAAACACCTGAATAAAAACGATTAAAGCCATCGTCGTATCGGTGATTGAATAAAACCGAAGAATCTTCATAGGTATTGGTTTTCACATTTTGCAGGAAAGCGCCAATCTGAACCGTATAGACCACATTGTTTTTTTCAAAGTCGTATGCAGCGCCACTCAGAACATCCGCGTAGTCCTCTTCAATACTTTCAATTTCAGCCAGGCGTTCTGACTCAAGAAGGATTTCCAGATCCCTAAGGTCGGCCGCTTCTTCAGCCATTCTCTTTGTTTCAGCATCAATAGTTGCAAAGGCTGCCATGTAATCTGCTTTTGAACCGGTAGCTGCCAAGTCCAGTTTAATGGGAGCCATAGGTTCGTCATCAATTATTTCAGAGGCGAAAACATTCAATTCGTCCCCTTCGGTAGCGTTGTCTGATGCAAAATAAAGAACACTGTTCTCGTCAATCAAAGGAAAGACTTCCCGGTCTTGAGAGTTAATTTTGGAACCCAGATTCGTCGGCTTTCCGTAGGCTCCATTTTCGAGCAAATCAACCTGAAAAATATCTGTTTTTCCCGTTGACTCAGGTCCGTCTGCAACAAAATAGAGTTTTGTATCATCCGCATTGAGGGCAGGATGTCCTGTAGAATGATTTTTGCCGTTAAAGGGAAGCATTTCCAGATTTACCCATTCCCCATTCTCCTTCACACTGGCTTTGAACAACCTAAGATGGGTTGACTTCTTTATCTTTACATCAGTCCCATCGCCCTTCTTTACTTTCAGTTTTTTGTTGGCACTGAAGAAAACTGTCTTTTGATCTTTTGTATAAGAGATCATATTTTCCTGAACATCAAAATCAGGATCCGCAAGCAGCAAATCATTCACTTCAAACTCGTATTCATCGGTTATTGCTTTTGAAGAAAATTCATTAACCGAATCCTCTTTTTCAACGGCTCCGCCATTTTTTACAGTATGTCCTGCATCGGCATAAGACTGTTTGAAAATGTTATCTTCATGTACGTTAACACCTTGAGCACTTTGGGCAAACATTCCGAATGGAACAACTGCCAACATCATTGTCATTAATTTTTTCATCGATCTAATTTTTTAGGGAAATCAAAGCAGAATTTGAATTCGGATTAAACAGTTTCAACTTAATAAATTTTTATATACCTGATAATATGAAACTTATTAGTTATTAAGACATTTATTAACGATTTTAAAAGCATTCACTCATCCTTGCATTGACTCATTGTCTCACTCTTCCTTTCTGGGGCTTAATGCACATCATTAAATTATATTTGGTTTCATGGTATTATTTTTGTAATATTGGATAGGGCATTGATATTTAGGCCATAAGAAAAGTTAATCCTCTCTAAAAACTTCTATTATGAATACAAAATTACCCGATGAAGTAAATTCAACGAAAAGAATTAGCAGGTTTGCTAAAAGGAATTATGAAATTTATAAAGAACACTATAAGTCCAGAAACCTGAATGCAATTTTGACCTTGGATGAATTTATGAAGAATTATCGTACGCAATAGCATAGGACTTTTCACGTATTATTACACAATTTTAAGGATCAGCTTAGCAGGAATAGTACGCAGGTTGCATTATTACTTTCCTTTTTGATTAAAGCAAGGGTTCTTTCTGGCATCCCTCAGCAGGGGCATTTGGTGATTTTTCAGACCCATATTTTCCTTTTTTAGGATAAAGTCACGAACGTTTTATAAATAGCAGCTTAAATATGGGTAAAACATAATCCTAATTCCTGCTACAAGCAAGAATCAATGGGATATTTCGACTCCTATACTACGTTTTGAATCAAATTTATGGTTTTTTGATCTAAATATGCACCTTGATCGGGGTAGCGATTTGTATTTTGAACTGGCTTAATAAGCAAATTAAATATTAAACTTAAATCTTTTAATTATGAAAATCAAAAAAGAAAATCTTTCTATTGCTATGGAAGGGCCAGGTACAATTTTGAGAAATCAGGGTGGATTCGGTGGTATGGCCATTGCCTACAATGAGCTGCCAAAGGGAACTGATTTCAGGCCCTTGCTGAATGGACTAAGCAATAACAGCTGCCATTGCCCTCATTGGGGCTATATTGTTGAGGGTTCCATTCGCATTTTTTACGATGATGGTTCGGAAGAACTCTGCAATGCAGGAGATGTTTATTACTGGCCGGAAGGGCATACCGGGATTGTTGAAGAGGATATAAAATTTTTAGAATTCAGCCCTCAAAATGAGTTTAAGGAGGTCATGGATCACATTGGAAAAAAAATGTCAGAATAGGCCTTTAAGAAGACAGTTGCGTTATTCTCATCATTAGAAATTTAATACCCAGACCAGGCTTCTTAGAGCATTGTGCCTTGAATAGTTGTGATCTATCAAATTCTCAACATACATGTAACCCAGGAATTTTATTTCAACAGGGTTCAAAGCAGACTCGGAATGCTTCGATTTTATAATTTGAGTTTTTTATACCTAAGTTTTCATGAAAATCGGTTAACTTTAATATCAAATTCTCAATATAGTGCAAATAAAAAAAAGAACCTGGGTCATATTGATCATTATTGGGGTTTTATTCCTGGGTTACAAAGGACTTGAAATCTGGATGGAGCATCGTTTGGGGTCTATGTTAAACAGGAACCCCGATCGTGCCTATAACATCCAGTATAAGACTATTGATTTGCATACCTTTTTCAAAGGAGTAACTCTTGATGAAGTCGGTATTGTGCCTGTTAAGGTTGACAGTGGCACGGTCATTCGAGGCACCGTGAACTATGCCAAAATGGATGGACTGATTTGGTATGAACTTTTCTTGAGACGTAAGCTGAACATAAACGGGATCAGGTTTATAAGCCCTACTTTCGTGATCAATCTGGGTACGGATTCGATCAAAAAATCATCCGAAACTGGCTTGCAGGGGCTTTTTGGGGATATTCTTTCAAGGGCAAAACTGAGCCGCTTCGAGATTAATCAGGGATCGGTTATCGTGATGGATTCTGACAAAGAAAGCATAAGGGGTAGTTTCAGTAACTTCAATTTGATTGCCAATGAGATCAAGACAGACGCTGTGATCCTTAACCATTTGATCCCTTTTGAACTGGGCAGCATGGAGGCTTCCTTAGACAGCATGTCATATATGATAAATAAGTTTACAAGGGTTAGGTCCGGAAAACTTTCCTACGCAACAACCGACGGCAAACTGACCATGGAAGATCTGGAAATGAAATATACCCGGAACTGGATGGAAGTGAGCAGGGAGTTGGGCTATCAAACAGACCTGATGGAAGTAAGACTCAAGGAAATTTATTTTGAGGATTTGAAGGCCTCGAGTAACTTTTATGCTGACCTTGATATAGAAGCCAGCAAGATAGATATACGAGGATTGCTTTTCACGGATTACAGAGACAAGAACATGCCGAGACCTCCTGATGAGATAAAACCTATGTTCAAAGGGATGGTCGATGCTATTCCTATAACGGTAAAAGTAGATACCATTCTTTTGGAGGATTCGGCGGTTCATTACGGTGAACTTGGACTCGGCAAGAGTCAGGCCGGAACACTGCGTTTTGAGAATATAAACGGAACCATAACGAGGTTGACCACCCTTCCTGAAGAACAGAAAAGCTACAAGTCTTTTGAAGCGGATATAAAAGCCAAACTCAATGGATACGCAGATGTTTCTCTCAACCTGAATGTTCCTTATGACCGTGAAGCTTTTCACCTGTCTGCCCAAGTAGGTGAGATGGATTTGACCCGTTTGAACGAAACAGCTGGCCCTATGGCTGGAGTAGAAGTTGTTTCAGGTAAAATGAACAAGATTCAATTTGAGATGGAAGCTTCAGAATACAGTTCAGTCAACAAGTTACAGTTTGACTATTCGGATCTGAAAATAAATGTAATCAAAGAAGGAAAGCACCAGGAAACACATTCAAATGCCTTTATGTCTGCCATAGCCAATACAGCCATAAGAAGTCATAATGTGCCTACGCATGGCAAGTATATGACTGCGGCATATGAATCTGAGCGAAACCGAAAACGAGGACCTTTCAATTTTATGTGGCACAGTTTGTCGGACGGAATGGCGCACATCGTTCCGGGCAGCATGGTGCAGAAGCTTCTGGGCGTAAACAATAAATCCAGGAAGGAGTCAAAAAGTCAAAAGAAGCACAAGAAAAATAAATGATACAATGCTTCAATGCTTCAATGATTGAATGCATGAATGATTGAATGGCAATGTAGATTCCTATTTTTCCAGTTAGGACTGTTTCAATCACAGTTTTCAGAAATAGTTACTCCATCGTCATACCAGATCAGCATGAATCCTCCATAGCCTACGAGCTGATCTTCATTTGCCTGGATGCATGTTAAGGGATTATTTCTGACATCAAGATTGAATAAAAACCCCCATTCAGAAATATCAAGGGTAGTAAGATTGTTATTGCTTAGATCTAAGTATCCAAGTCCTTTGAAATTTTCCATTCCTGTTACATCTGAAATATTTTTTCCCGAGACATCAAGCTCGGGAATATTTATAATGTTAAGTGTTTTGACATAATCATCCATAACGTCATCGATTTCCAGGTCAATGAGAGCTTGTTCAAACTGATCGTCGGGAATATAGGTTTTATCATCATTTGAAACAGAACAGTCGACGGAATATGATACCCCGTCATCTACAGCAAGTGCAGCGTCAAATGCTCCCGGACCAATCCATGCTCCTGTCCATAAGTGAGCAGGGCTGATATTTACACAACTTAGTTGATTA
>CBDUAP010000223.1:0-5037 GCA_965365165.1 uncultured Flavobacteriaceae bacterium | reverse complement strand
ACAACCCCGTATTGATCGGCGGTACTTCTGACAGGGGCGTCGTGGCTTCCTGCAGTTACGAAGCCCGCAGGTTCGGGGTCCATTCTGCCATGCCCATGCGAATGGCCAAGCAACTTTGCCCTGAAGCGATTATACTACGCGGTAACTCAGGGATCTATTCCAAATATTCCACTATGGTGACCGATATCATCAAAGAGAGTGTCCCGCTTTATGAAAAATCATCCATTGATGAATTTTATATTGACCTTACGGGCATGGATAAATTTTTTGGATCCCACAAACTCGCTTCAGAACTCAGGACCAGGATCATCAAAGAAACAGGCTTACCGATCTCTTTTGGGCTGTCCGTCAACAAAACCGTTTCAAAAATAGCCACGGGCGAAGCAAAACCCAACAACCAGATCAAAATAGCCAGCGGCAACGAAAAACCATTTTTGGCACCATTATCCGTAAGAAAGATTCCGATGGTGGGACAAGTAACCTATAAATCACTCTGTGATCTTGGAATCAAAAAGATCAGGACGGTACAGGAAATGCCTTTTGAGATGATGTCGAAGGTTTTAGGCAAGAACGGGAGTACCATCTGGAAAAAAGCCAATGGCATTGATAACAGCCCGGTGATACAGTATCAGGAAAGAAAATCGATCTCTACAGAAAGAACCTTTGACCGGGACACTACGGATGTTGTAAAATTAAAGACCATCCTTACCGCCATGGCACAGGAACTTACTTACCAGTTGCGCAACGGGAATAAACTGACTGCCTGTGTTTCCGTTAAGATCAGGTATTCTGATTTTCAAACCTACACCATGCAAAAAAGAATTCCTTACAGTGCTTCTGACCATACTATTTTCCCGATAGTCCTGGACCTGTTTAAAAGATTGTACCAGCGCCGGCTTTTGGTCCGACTCATCGGAATTAATTTCAGCCACCTGGTTGAAGGCGGCCACCAGATAAACCTGTTTGAGGATTGTGATAAAGTAATCAGTTTATACCAGGCCATGGACCGTATCAGAAAACGGTACGGCAGCAGGGCCGTGATCAATGCCGCCGGTATGGGCGCAAAAAGTATCGGAAGGAGTAACCCTTTTAACGGAGAGGCTCCTCCGCTATTGGCTAACAGGAGATTGTAAACACGAAGAAAACGATAATCATCATTGAAGACCACCTGAGGCATTAAAAATCATGCCTTTAGGAATTTTGCTGAACCACGGTCTGCGGCACCCCCTTTCCATGGATTTCACGTTCCATCTTCAGATTGCGCTGCATTTGTTTTACCGTTAATGAACTGCCATCATGACTCCATCCCGGAGGGCCGAAAATATACATGAATTTGTGCACCCAATTCCCGGACTTTTTAACATCATTCCAAATATCCTTGTACTCATGGGTTAGAATGATCCATAAATTATAGGAATTCGGCGGATGCGACACCCCGTACTCCACATCAATATCATCATCCAGGGCCTTCCATGTACCAAACATTTTATCAAAAATATTCAAAAAACCACCGTGGTTCTTGTCCATGTATTCAATATTCTTTGCATGGTGCACCTGATGCATGGTATGGGTATTAAATATCTTTTCAATAAGTCCCAGCTTTGGCACATAAACCGTGTGAAGCTGAAACTGCCACAATGCCTCAATGCCCAAACACACAACTACCATCTCCGGCGGAAAGCCAATAGCCGGCATCCACATATAAAAAAACGGTTTGTATAAAATAGTGAACCAGCCGTTTCTGACAGCGGTTCCCAAATTAAAATTATCTGAAGAATGATGCACGATATGGGCTGCCCACAAGAATCGGACATTATGGTTCTGACGATGGAACCAATAGTAGGAAAAATCATCTAGCAATTGGCATATCAACCAAACATACCACGCATAACCAAAAGACTCCCAACCCATAATATTTGTTCTTACCCCGCCCACCAAAGGGTTGAATAATTCATAAACCAAATTGAATATGACAATAGCCGAAATTGTTTTGATCAAAGGTGCGATTACAGCAGATCCTATCCCCATCCCAAGGCTCGCCATTAAATCTTTTGTTTGGTAAAGGTCCTTTCGCTTGTGCGATTTACTGTAAGCCAGCTCAAGTGCAATAAGACCCAAAAAGCAAGGTACTCCGTACACTAGGGGGTTGGTAAAATCCATGATGATAATTTAATGATATTCCTATTGATCCATGCGTGATCAGTAGTCTGCTAAAAAGTCTTTGCTGAAAATACCGGGATGAATTGCAATATATTGCTGGCGTCTAAGATATAAAAAATCATTGAAAGAGCACCTATTTTTCAATATCCTTATAAGCCTCCAGGCCAAAAGGTCCTTAAGCTCGGATTTTTTTTGCTTAGAAAGGATAAGCAAGCTTCCTATGTCTTTGCATTGGAATTTCTGGTAATGATCTTGTTCAAGGTCTTTATCCTTCGATCAACAAGGTCATGCACCGAATTTTTACTGAAAGAACCGTTTTGCAGTCTTCTCCCTGCCGGATGCCCGGTCAGCAATTCGATTCCTTCATCTACCATTCCGACGGCCCATACATGAAACTTACCCTCTTTTACGGCGTCTACAACCTCTTGCTTGAGCATCAGATGATCCATGTTTCCCTTGGGTATCATCACTCCTTGCTCACCGTTAAAACCGTGCTGCCTGCAAACTTCAAAGTAACCTTCTATCTTTTCATTGATTGCCCCAACGGGTTGAATCTCACCCTTTTGATTAACAGATCCACTTACCGCAATCCATTGTTTCAAAGGCAATTGAGATAAGGCCGACAAAATGGCGTATAATTCAGCGCTGGAAGCGCTGTCTCCTTCAATCTCTGAATAACTTTGCTCAAAAACGAGACTGGCGAACAAGCTTATATTTTTGTTCTGTCCGTATTTTTCACCTAAAAAACCTGACAAAATCAATACCCCCTTGGTATGTAACGGACCACCCAGCTTGGCCTCTCTTTCAATATCAATGAGCCCCTCCTTGCCTGAAGCTACATTCACAGTTATTTTATTCGGACGGCCAAACTTAAAGTCACCCAGGTCAAGGACAGAAATTCCATTGATCTGACCAATTTTTGATCCCTCCAGGTCAATCATCAGGGTCTTGCGCCTGATCAGGTCCATAATTTTTTCCTGGATCAGGTTCGATCGGTAATATTTGGACTCGATAGCCTTTTCAATTTCATCTGAAGAAATCTGAGCCTTGGATTCGATTTGAGCATAGTGATTGGCTTCATTCAAAATATTGCTCAGCTCCCCAAACCTTATGGAAATCTTATGCTGGTTTTCAGCAATTCGACAAGACTGCTCCACAAGCTGAGAAACGGCTTTATGATCTACAGGTAAAAGCCTGTTTTCATTTTGAATTTTGAAGATGACAGTGGCAAAGTCCCTTACATTGATCACTGAATAATCCATAGAGGTATCAAACTCGGCCTTGACCATGAACAATTCTTTAAAATCATCGTCCCATTTGTACAACATGTAATGCAGCAAAGGAGAACCCATCAGCACGACTTGAACATTCAAAGGAATAGGGTCCGGCTTCAAACTTTTTGTACTCAAAAAACCAAATCTTTCACTCGCATCCTCAATAACCACCTGGTTATTTTGCAAAGCTCTTTTTAATCCGTCCCAGGCAAAATAATTCAAAAGTAATTCTCGTACGGGAATGATCAGATAACCACCATTGGCTCGATGAAGCGCTCCTCCCCTGATCAGGGTAAAGTTGGTTATAATCGTCCCCATATCAGATTCGTGTTCTACCTTACCAAAAAGATTGTTGTAGGTGGGGTTCAATTCCATCACAATAGGTGCTCCTTTGGTATCTGTGTTATCGGTAATGATATTGATTTCATACTCCAAAAATTTATGCACCGGTGCCGAAGTAATTCTATTCTTGTGATTTGACACTTGTATAAATTCACTCAGGTTTTCAATGATATGGTTTTTGACCGCCTTGAGGTAATCAATCACCTCATTATTGCTTTTGTATTTTTCCTTCAATTCCTCTAAGAGGGCATCTATCGCGTACAGGGCCACGTCATTTTCCAATTTGATCACAGCTTCCTTTCTTTCCTTGTCCAATTCACGATTTTGTCTGAGTAAAGCATTCAATTCGGTCATCAGCCTGTCACGCTTCTGAATGATTTGTCCTTGTTTCTTTTTACTAAGATTCCTGAAAATCTGATCACTTATCGGGTTTCCATCATCATCAACAGGAACCACTCTTATTTCAATGGGCGTGCGGCTGATTACGAAATTATTGGAATTTGCCTTTTGATAGATATTTTGAAACAGCCTGATTTCCTTCTGCTGAAATTCATCGAATATATCCTGACGTTTATTGGCGTATTCCTTACTGTCAAAAGCCTTTAAAAGCGCTATTTGCGCCTCTTCTATCAGTTTGCCTATTTCATTTTTAAAAATAAGTGCTCCTCCCTTTTGCAGACTAAGTTTTTTGGGGTAATACCCGTCTTTGAAGTTATTGACATAGCACCAGTCTCCGGGTGATACCTCATTTTTCGCTTTTTCTTCAAGAAAATGATTGATCGCTGATCGCTTTCCACTGCCTGGATAACCCGAAACATAAACATTAAAGCCACTGCTCTTGTTTCCTATGCCAAATTCTAAAGCCTTTAAGGCCCTGTCCTGGCCAATCAGGGTTTTTACAGGATGTTTTTCTTTGATTAATTTCCAGTCTCTGGCCGAAATATTGACTTGCCTCCTTAATTTATTAAAATTTAGTGCTGTTGACATAGGCTCCTTACATAAAAACACATTCGTAAATAAGGAAAGTTACAACAACTTCACCTTGATTCAAATGATCCAGGTCAACGCTTTTATTGATATCCCTTGGTCTTTGATTACCAAAACCGAAGGTTTCGCAGGTGAAGGGTTCACCTGCGAGCGGGTGAGCTGCGAGCGGGTGAGCCGCTAAGCGTTCGCCTGCGAGCGGTTCGGGGCTGAAGGGTTCAGCTGCGAGCGGGTGAGCGGCCAAGGCCCAGGATAGATCAGGGCATAAAAAAAACCC
>CBDUAP010000222.1:0-5056 GCA_965365165.1 uncultured Flavobacteriaceae bacterium | reverse complement strand
TATCCCAAAACATGGAACTGGCCAGAAAAGTTGAAATCGGAGGTGCCATCAACGTTGAAAATGTAGAAGTTACTGCAATGAAAATGCGATCTAACGGAAAATATACCGAAACCAATAAAGCACAAAAAACGGATGCCATCAAAGTAGCTTTCAGATTGTTGGAAAATGAAATTGCCACGCCTGGTGACAAAGAGGCTTTTATCATCTTAAAGAATCCCGCAGGTCAGGTGATCAATGCCAAGGGAACCTTTGAAGTAGCTGATGGAACCGAGGCAAAATATACAGATCAGACCATTGTGAATTATGAAAATGCTGATCTCGACGTTGTCATGCTTGTGGAAAGGAAAGGTGAAAAATACGAAAAAGGAACCTATCCTATTGAAGTATATGTAGATGGAAAACTTGTAGGTTCAACATCCTTAGAATTAAGTGACTCTTTTTTAGGACTGTAAAACAACCTGATTAAAATATAAATTAAAGGAAACACAAATAGTGTTTCCTTTTTTTATGCCCTTTACATAAATTAATTATTTTTGCCGAATGAAAAATCAAGAAGACAAGTTTAAAAAGGTTATATCCCATGCCAAAGAGTATGGATTCATTTTCCAGTCAAGTGAAATATACGATGGGCTAAGCGCTGTTTATGACTATGCACAGAATGGTGCCGAGCTCAAAAAGAACATTCGGGAATACTGGTGGAGATCCATGGTTCAGATGAATGAAAATATTGTTGGAATCGATTCGGCTATTTTTATGCATCCAACAACATGGAAGGCTTCAGGGCACGTAGACGCCTTCAACGACCCTTTGATAGACAATAAGGATTCTAAAAAACGATACCGGGCGGATGTACTGATTGAAGATTATGCCGAAAAATTGAATCTCAAAGCTGAGAAGGAGATTGCCAAAGCAGCAAAAAGATTTGGAGAGGCTTTTGACCGGGAAGAATTTGTCTCTACCAATCAGAGGGTAGTCAAATACTTGTCCCAAAAAGAAGCTGTCCTGGGCCGTATGGCCCGTTCCCTGGAAAATGAAGACCTGAATGATGTCAAGGCCCTTATTGAAGAGCTGGAAATTGTCTGCCCCGTATCCGGATCTAAAAACTGGACGGATGTAAAACAATTTAATTTAATGTTCGGAACCAAATTAGGTGCCTCTGCTGACACGGCCATGGACCTTTATTTGCGCCCCGAAACGGCACAGGGCATTTTCGTGAATTTTGCCAATGTTCAAAAAACGGGAAGAATGAAAATCCCTTTTGGGATCGCCCAGACTGGAAAAGCCTTTCGCAATGAAATTGTTGCAAGGCAGTTCATTTTTCGAATGCGAGAATTTGAACAGATGGAAATGCAGTTTTTCGTGCGTCCGGGTGAAGAACTCAAATGGTATGAGAAATGGAAAGAATCAAGGTTAAAATGGCACTTGTCATTAGGATTGGGTGAAGAAAATTACAGATTTCATGATCATGAAAAACTGGCCCATTATGCCAACGCCGCAGCAGATATTGAATTTAATTTTCCCTTTGGCTTCAAAGAATTGGAAGGAATCCATTCCCGCACTGATTTTGACCTGAAAGCGCATGAAGAATACTCTGGTAAAAAATTGCAGTTCTTCGATCATGAAATGAATAAAAGTTATGTACCGTTTGTTGTAGAAACTTCTATTGGACTTGACAGGATGTTCCTTGCCGTTTTCTCAACCGCCCTTCAGGAAGAGACCCTTGAAGACAATTCAGAAAGAATTGTCTTGAAATTACCGGCAGTACTGGCACCCTTGAAAGCCGCGGTATTGCCCTTGGTCAAAAAAGACGGGCTTCCTGAAATTGCCCGCGAGATCCTTGACCAGCTGAAATTTGATTTTAATGTGAGTTATGATGAAAAAGATGCCATTGGAAGAAGATACAGAAGACAAGATGCCATTGGAACGCCTTTTTGCATAACGGTTGATCATCAAACGAAAGAAGATGGTACCGTGACGATTAGACACAGGGATACCATGGAACAAAAAAGGGTTAAGTCAGAAGATATAAGAGCCATTATCAGCGCTGAAGTATCCATGGGCGACTGGCTCAGGAAAAATCTGTAGTACCGGTCCTTTCAGAAAAATTAAAAAAATAGATGGATACAAAAGATAGTGTGGGAAACAAACTGCTTGATGGGGATTCTGTGGCTGTTACAAAGGATCTCAAGATAAAAGGAATGTCGAAGACGATAAAAAGGGGTACCAAGATAAAAAACATCAGGTGCACGAATAATACCCAGGAAGTGGAGTGCAGAATTGGAAAAAGTACAGTGGTGCTGAAAACCCAGTTTCTGAAAAAGGCTTAAAAAGTAGCCCTCAACTGGACATTACCCGTATGAATGGTTTTTGTGTCTTCTGATTTTCTGCCCGAATAATTCAGGTTCAGGTCAAGAAAAGAAGTCAGTCTTTTTTGCATGCCCACCAGCCATGTCAAATTGGTGCCAGGCTGCAATCCTTCAAGCATTTGATAGGCAACCGGCGAATTGGTGTTTCCCCTAAATTCATTGAAGTACAGATTAGCATTAGCGTTAACAGAAAACCGCTGCTTGTCGGCATACTGAAAATTTGCTCCCAGGACGTGCATCTTTAAAGTTTCCATATCCCCCAGTTGGTTGTTCTTGTCTTTATAGGTATACAATATTTCAAGCCTTGTGTTTTTATCATGCAAATACGAAATCTTTGGCCGCAAGGTATAATTGTCTAGGAGGTAATTTCTGTTGGAATAGCTATTGGATGTGCTACTGTTTTGACTGATTCCGGCGTCCAAATCAAATAACCAGAAACTTCCTAATTTATGAATAAACTGGAACTGATGTGATTTTAAATTAACATCCTGGTCTCCGAATGAATAAATTGTCTTTTTTCTATAATTAAGAAATGTGTAAACCATGCTCAGTTTTTGTAAACCCCTGTTAAAAAAAAGACTGTTTTTAAAATTCTGATCGAGACCCAGTAAATCCGCATCATCCGGCACAAAAGGATTGATACTAAATTCACTCTGATCCCTGCGGGTTTTTGAATCGATCAAGAAATAGGTCTGGTTGGCAAAATGGGACAATAAGCCCCTGAAACCATCTTTGTTTTTCCATGATGAGGCATTTAAATTCAATGACTGACTCCATTTATTTTGATTGGTCTTAATAAAATTAACAGTGGGCAATAATACCCTCACATAGATGGCCTGGTCCTGAAACTGAGCGGTAACAAATTCATCCAGTTCCTGAATACCATTTTTATTAAAATCGATCCATTCGTAGAACCCTTTGCCCGGTTCCACTTCAACATAGCTGAATTCCTGTTGAGGCAGGGTGCCCGACCTGGTCTCGAAATTAGTATTTAAAACGATAAAATCTCCAAAAATCCTTTGCCTGTAATTCACCCTTCCATTTAAAGCCTCTTCATCGGGTATGTATACATTTTTTACCTTTCTGTATGTTGCGTAGACCGACAAATCTGTATTTGTATTTTGTATAAGCCGGGATCTTATAAAAAAAGTGCTGGCCTTGTTTACAGGCTCCAAAGAGCTGACTTGTACACTGTCAGTTGCTCTGTAATTATATCCTATTTCAGTAAATACACCAGTTGAGTCTCCCACGCCAAGAAAACCTTCAACCTCAGAAAATCTGTGTGATAAGGGGTTCAATTCCTGGTTCAGGGTATTTTTCATTTTATTGTTCTCGTAGTTGAATTTTGCCCCCAACCAAAATTTTGATATGGATTGAGTCAATTGACTGTAAAGCCTGTCAAAAGAATTTTTTGTCAGCCCGTTTTCATTTTTCATCATACTTCCGTCTAATCGCAACCGGGTTCCTCCCGATCTGATATGAGCCGTCAAATTGTGGCGGTTTCCTTTATAATTATCACCAAGAGTCAAATTCTCAAAGAAATAATGTACACTGCCAAGGGTATCACTTGAGAAATGAAGACCTGCAACCAGATACTGCTGTTCACTTTTGTCATCGATTTCTTCCTGAATAATATTCCAGTCACGCGAAAACTCAACGTTTCTGATTCTTTCGACCGATCTGAAATTTTTACTAAAATATTCATAGCTTAGATTGCTCTTAAGCTTCCATGCTTTATCAATAAGATTTTGGTTCCATGTCAGTTTCGTGGCTAATCCTTTGTTCTCCTGATCATCTAGGTCTGAAAAAAGGTTCTGATCATTATCACTTATGGCCAATTCTGATTCCACAAGGGTCTTATCATTTGGTGAATAATCTGCCTCAAAGTCAATTATCTGTAATTTTTCAGGCGCCACCAACTGGATTACAGGTAAATAACTCCCCTGTTTCTCGTTATTGACTTCAGGCACATAAGCATAGACCCTTCCGGCAGCCAGGGTCGTTTGTATCACATAATCTCCATTGTTTTCGCCCACAAAACTAAAGCTGACCTGAAACAAGGCTTCGTCAGGATCATTTGAATATTCAAATACTTCAACCCCGTTAAAAAAAACTTTTCTGTACAGGATCCTGTTTTCATTGTAGGTGGCCGGTTCATTTGAAGGAGCAATCATTTTAGACTTGTCATTTCCCGCTTCGGCAAGAATCTGCTGTTGCTCGTTGGAAAGACTTTGATCTATGGGATTATTCTTGGAGTCGGTCTCATTGTAATATTTAACCCCGAGTTTTAACTTGTCTGATTCAAATTTCACCCCGTTATAGGTCAAAAACCGAGTATAATTTTGTTCTGACAATTGATATTCAACCGTAAAACGCAAATTTGATGTGACGGTGTACAGAGAGGTAAAGGTAATTTCCCCTGTATTGTAATCCATGATATAATCAAAATTCTCACCCCGTTTCAAAAGAACCCCGTTCGCATAAATCCGTTCACTCCCTGATATCATGATGATATATGGCTGGTTGTCTTGCCCAATGATCTTGTAAGGGCCCTGATTACCGTCTGAGCCGTTAAATTTATAACTCCTGAATTTTCCCCTGACCAGAGCTCCGGATGCAAAAAAATCGGTTTCTCCTGAAGCGTGTTCAAGTTTCCCTTTTGCCAGAACACCCGATATCTTCTTCTGAAA
>CBDUAP010000221.1:0-5064 GCA_965365165.1 uncultured Flavobacteriaceae bacterium | reverse complement strand
AAAAATGAAGGATTTACCAATTGTGCCCCCATATCGAGACTAAGAGTTAATGAAGGATACTTTAATGCTTCTGCAACACCTATTCTAAGGGTTTGGGCATGCAGTCTTCTTTCTGCCTGAACAATATCAGGTCTTCTATCTAACAGTTCTGAAGGCAAACCAACAGGTATTTCCGGAACGGATATCTGATCAAATAGTGACAATCCCCTTGGAATGCTCCTGGGAGCAGTTCCCAGCAAAACACTAATGGCATTTTCAATCTGAACTCTTGATCTGTTAAAAATCTCCAGGGCAGTTTTTGCCTCACTCACCTGAATTTTAGCCTGAGACAAGTCTACCTCGCTAATAAATCCTGCATTAAATCTTGCCTGCATCACGTCAAGGTTCTCTTGAAAATTTTTCGCTGTTTTTTCAGCAATAATGAGTCTGTTATCTATATCCCTGAGCGACAGGTAAGCATTTGCAACGGCCGAAACCACAATAATATTTAATGATTTATAGGCCTCTTGGGTCGCAAAATAGTTTTGCAATGCAATCTTATTCATGGTTTTGATCTTCTGCCACAAATCGACTGTATAGGATACGTTAACACCTCCACCGACCTGATTCGACAATCCTGAAACCTCTGAATTGGCCAAACTGGAACCATAAGCATTATATCCAATAAATGGGTAATAATCAGCTTTGGCAATATCAATTTGTAGTTGAGATTCTTCAATTCTTAAAATCGCTATCTGTATACTTTTATTATTGACCAAAGCAGTATCAATAAGATCAACCAAAATACTGTCATTAAACAGCTGCCACCATGGAAGGTTTGAGATACTGCTGTCTTTCGGGAAATCCTGGGAAAAAACCTCAGGGCCCTTCATTTCCTGTCTTTCGTAGTCCTCCCCCACTTTACAACTCTCCTGAGAAAAGAAAATACATCCCAGAAACATCAAAAACAAGCCAAATTTTATTGAAGATTTTATCATGACTTTTCCTTTCTTGTATTTAAAAAAGTATTCAATATACCCATGGCTAGTACAACATAGCTAACCGCTATTGAGATTTGAATGACACGGCTCCAAACCTCACTTCCTGCTTCAGCATCGGATGATGTTACGGAGCCCAGAATTAAGAGAAAAGTCGAAAATCCACTTCCGTAAATACCGGCGTATTTACTTTCAGAGAACAAACGACTACCAAAAAATAATCCTATGCTTAAAGCGATCAGGATCATAAAAGTAAAATTAGGGACAATTGTCAACAATCTGTAGGCCAGAATTCCGAAAACACCACCTAGTATATTAGCAATGATCATCACAAGACCAACTTTTGGGTTTGAAAGTGAAGGGCTTATGGTTAAGATCGCAATAAAAGTCAATACCAGGATACTGGAAGATAATTTAAACATATAAAATAAAAGCAGGACAGGAAGAAGGATCAAAATGATCCTCATGGCATATTTATAGCGTTCTACTTCTGATTGTTTTTCTGATTCCTGCTTTTTCTTCTCAAAAGGAATATCTGCCTCACAAAGTGGAAATATCATAAATACCAATTGAGACAAAATGATCGCCATAAAGGCATTAAATACCAATCGGGCAGCTACATAACTTCCTATGGCCCCAGAATCAATAGACACAAATGGGATAATGATCAAACTCACAAGAGAGAATAGTTTCACCATCATGGGAAGCTTATCCGTATAATACAACCACAACAGAGAAAGTGATAATAAAGGCATAAACACCAGCGCATAATCCAGGAATAATTCGGTGAAAATCACTGTCGTACCCGTTATCAGGATCAATATCAAAATAAAACCGGCTGCCTTTTTAAAAGAAAGGGGGCGGGCACCTGGAGCCATGAATCCTAATGAGAGTACCGATGTAAGATAAGCGAGATCATAATTCATCAGGGCGGTTACGGCCAAAATAAAACATGAACCCAGGACATAACGCAGCACAGGGACCGAAGATTTCCAGTCTATTGAAAACAGCGTTATGTTTTGCAGTTTACCTAACATAAGAAAGCATGGTTATCAATCTGATCCTGAAGGAAGCAATCGCATTTAAAATAAAATTCCCGCCAGTATAAACCACGACGTCCACCTGACCACCCAATCTATATAAATCCTTCACGTTGGGATCATCGCTGCTGATGATTACCGGAAAGCGCTGTGGGTCCTGCAACCATCCTTTCTTATCCGAAATGGAAGGCAATCCTCCTTTGTTGGTCTGATCTGTGGCCACACCAAACCCAAGGCTCCTGACCTTTCCGGAAAACACTTTCCCGGGTGCAATATCCAGGGTAAATTCCACCTTGTCATCAATATGCATTTTTGAAAGATTATTTTCTTTCATATTGGCCTGTATCCATACATCAGAGCTTGAAATAAGGGTAGTGATAGGCTGGCCCGCAGAAGCATAATAGCCGACATCTACGTCAAAACTTTCAATCACCCCTTCAGTAGGGGCAATAACGGTTGAAAATTCAAGATCCAATTGAGCCTTTTCAAGATTCTGGATCGCCCTTCTTATTTTAGGATTATCAGGACCAGATTCTCCTAATGACTGCTTTGCCCTTTCAAGACTTGCTTCGGCAGATGCTACCTGCTCCATGGCCTGAAGCAATCCGGTCTCCGCCTGATCTTTGTCTGCCTCGGATAAGGCGCCTTCGTTCTCTTTCATCACCCTTTGAACCCTGTCCCAGTTTCTTTGAGCCCTGTCCAACTGGGCCTTTGCCACTCCCAGTTTTCCCGCCGAGGATTTTACAGATGCCGTACTTGCCGCAACAGATTGAGTGGTGTTGTCAATTTCTGCTTCGGCAATCTGTATGGCAATTTCAAAAGGTCTTTTATCAAGCTGAAAGAGGATGTCTCCAGCATTCACCCTGGAATGTAAATTGATATTGACTTTTGTAACAAAACCGGATACCCTTGGGCTAACAGGTGTGATCAAACCTTGAATTCTGGCCTGATCGGTATAAGGTGTGTGCCTGTCTGCCAAAACATACCAGACAAAAAACAGTCCTGAAATCACCAATACGATGACCGATATTTTCTTTATTGAATTATTTTTTTTCTTTTCCATCCTTTATATTGTTCTTCTTGACGAATTATGTATCAACCCTTCTCGACCTTATTGCTCTGCAGAAGTATTTTTCATTCTTTTCTTAATCACTTCGGCAAAAACAGCAAACATGAAAGCAGTGGACCAACCTATAAGAATAATCCCGTTAATGGCCTCCAAACCCGATAAAATCCTGTTGTCTGAAGCGATGGTGATTTCTCCGTAACCCAAGGTAGTAAAGGTTACCATTGAGAAATATAAGGCCTTTTCAAAAGAATCGAACTCAGTAATACCGGGAAGTGCCATGTACATGATCGCCCACAGCGCTGTCTGTATCAAATGCAAAAAAATCAAAAAAATTGCGGTCGAAATGATGAGTTGAAGGCTTTTTTTTCTCACCGAATCAAGGTTTGAATCGAGGTGATATCGATCAAATTTTTTAATCCAGTACATTGTGCCGTACCCTTGGATGACAACCGTTATTCCGATAGCAATCAATCCAAAAATGATGGAAAGGATCATGAATTTTGTTTTAAGGTTTGGATGTTAAATTTATCATTTTTAATATACATTTCCTATAGATCATTAATTTTAAGGTAAAATTGCCTCACAAGAAGGGTCCTACTTCTAACAAATATTTTACGAATTAATTTAAATCTTTGAGTTTCACAAAAACTAGTTAACTTCGCAGTTCATAAAAAACCGATGTATGTCCATAAAAAATGTTCGTAAAGAAGTAATGCTTACCCTGGAGAAGAATGTCGACCTCTTTACAAAAGACTATTTGATCCAGCCTGAAAAAATATGGCAACCTTCTGATTTTCTTCCTAACCCGCAATCTGACTCCTTTATGGATGAGGTGGAAGAGATCAGGGAAATCTCAAAAGATCTGGATAATGATTTCTGGATCACCCTTGTAGGAGATATGATTACGGAAGAAGCCCTGCCCACATATGAGTCATGGCTCCTTGATCTTGACGGAATCGAACAACACGGTGAAAATGGTGACAATGGCTGGGCCAAATGGGTAAGAATGTGGACAGCCGAAGAAAACAGGCATGGAGACGTTTTAAACAAATATATTTATTTATCCGGAAGGGTGAATATGAGAGAAGTTGAGATTACTACGCAGCATTTGATCGCTGACGGTTTTGATATTGGCACCTCTCGTGATCCTTATAAAAATTTTGTATACACAAGCTTCCAGGAACTGGCGACTTATATTTCTCATAACAATGTCGCGAAAATTGCCAAAAAGGCAGGGATGAAAAACCTTGGCAAAATGTGCAAGATCATTGCCGGAGACGAAATGAGACACCACAAAGCCTATACTGAATTCATCAGGCAGATCTTCGCCATAGACCCCAGTGAGATGATGCTCGCCTATTTTGACATGATGAAACTGAAAATTACCATGCCGGCAATGCATTTGAGAGAATCCTTCGAAACAAAAGGAGCCTTGTTCGAAAAATTTTCTGAGGTTGCTCAAAGGGCTGGTGTTTATACCAGTTTTGACTATGTGGACATCATTAGAAAACTGAACAGCTCATGGCATATCGATAAAATATCCGGTTTGACCGCTGAAGCTGAAAAGGCAAGGGCCTATTTGATGAAGTTACCTGAAAGAATGGAACGCATTGCTGAAAGGATCGTAGTGCCAGACACGAAGCACAATTTCAAATGGATGAACCCGCTGGTGTAATAATTTTAGGGATTCACGACGCGTCCGGATCCTTGATCAGGTGAAGCCCGTCTTGACGGATCTCGATCAACTTCTGTTTGTACAAATGACCTGCTGCTCTTTTAAAGGCTTTCTTGCTTAAACCTAAAACCCTTTTCACCTCGTAAGGGTCGCTTTTGTCGTTCAAAGGTAAAAAATTGGATTCCCTCGAGCGGATCGCCGATATTTTAAAGGAGCTTCCATCCATCGAAAAAGTGGTGGTGGTCCCCTATACCGAGCAAACTGCCGATATCAGCAATGTCCCCAATGCTGTGCACTACAATG
>CBDUAP010000220.1:0-5066 GCA_965365165.1 uncultured Flavobacteriaceae bacterium | reverse complement strand
CTATAGTAATTAGTCCAAAATGATTTTCCATTATAGCACCTTCTATTCTATTTTTATTTGGAGTAGGAAAATCCCAAGTAGATGATAATCCGCTTGATGTAAAGTCATACAATGGATAAAAATCGGTATCTAACTTAGAAATTTCAGAATAATGCACGTCTCCTGTTAAAAACATAACGCCATTTGCTTTGGTTGTTTCAATAAGGTTGAGCATTCGCTGTTGCTCATGGGGAAAGTTTGCCCAGGCCTCATACCCATTCCATTCGATCCCAAATTGGGTTCCTGAACCAATTAACCTGATGTCGGCAGGTTTCTCCAATTGCTTTTTTAACCATTCCCATTGCTTTTCACCAAGCAAAGTGGAATCAGCACTCGTAAAAGGCGCATATTCTTGCTTATAAAACTGATACCTGTCGTCTTTCTCAAATTCATTTTGATAAGGCTGAAGCCTGTCTCTGAATGTTCTGATATCCAGCAGTATGATCTGAAGGGTGCGGTTTCCATATTCATATGCATAAGAATGATAAATTCCCGGGTGGTTTCTTCTCGTTGAACCTTCAGGTTCTTCAAAGAAATCCATGAAGATCTCTTTTGACTGGGCCTTGAATTCGTATTCCTTTCCGGCGTCATTCCAGCCATAATCATGATCGTCCCAGGTTGCCAGGATCTGTGTATTCTCTTTTAAATTTTGATAGCTTGGTTTACTCCCAAGCCGGAGGTACTTTGCCCTCAGGGTATCCATGTTTTTGGTGTCGCCGTATATATTGTCGCCCAGGAAAATAAAAAAGTCCGGCTGGTGTTCGACAACCATGTTAAAAACAGGAAGCTCATTTGTCTCGGATCCACAGGACCCAAATGCTATTCTGGTCACTTGCAACACTTCCTGCTCTTGTTCTTTGCAGGAAAGAAATACGAGCAGCATTAAAAAATAATACAAGAGGTTTTTATTGTTTCTCATGATAATTTCATTAAAGATTAGGTTTGTATTCTAAAAAAACACCTGCAGATCAGCTATTATTTATTTAAATAGTAATTTACGGGAACTAATTTGTATTCCGGCGATGCATCGAATAAAATATTCAACAGGTTCATATGGCCCGTGCCGAAAAGAACAAATATTTTATCACTGGGTCGGGTGTTAATTTTCTGAATATTCCGAATTATTTTTAAATTCCTGTTGAACCAGTTACCGGTTTGAAAGTCTACGCCAAAAAACGCATTGTCATCTGTTTCATATTTAAAAACACCTATTAAATAATTACCCAGATCTTTTTTTAAGTTTTTCTCATCATTACCCTCACGATATTCCTCCAGAATACCTTTGGATTTAAAAACATGGGGCCTCGAGAATTCTTTTAAAGTATCCGGATGGTTATAAAAATAATCAAGAAATTCCTTATTGTCAATGTCTTTACTCTCATAAAGGACTTTATGAACATCTTCAGGCACTTCACCCCAGTCATTCACACAATAGAGTTTTTCAAGGCCCATTTTTTTTGCAAGTCGAAAACCAATTTGTTGGTACTCATTTCTGCTTAAATCATAATTCCCATTGAGATATTCATGATACAGGGAGTCAACTTTCGACTGTCGATCGGGATCGACTTCAATTGCAATGACGGTCGGATTAAATTCCGCTATTCTCTCAACAATTTCCTCTATCTCAGCTTGATACTCAGGTTTCAGAACATCAATCTGATTGTTGGTTTCAATTTTACTAACATCTCTGTTTGGGAAGTTAAAGTGAAAAGTGCCAAGGGTCATTACTTCTGTTTCCTGGGCGTGCATGAACCCAATATTTAGAATCAGAAGAAAAATTGTTATATCGTATTTTTTGATCATAAATTATAAAGTTTTATCATTAATAAACTAGTAGTATAAAAGAGTATGCAGTGTTTATCTAAAATTATTTTCTTCAATTTTATCAATGAAATCCATCTTTATTGATTCTCGTTAAAACATAATAAAGTTTGCACTTAATCATTCAACTTGTGCTTTCTCATCAATAAGGTTTATCAGGTTCAAAGCTTTGTTTTTTGCCTCCAAAACCCAAATGCAATGATAATTTACTTCAAGCGCCAGATACCGCAACTGATGTTCCGCATCTTTTTTCCCCTTTAAAATTCCAATAGGATTCTCTGTTCCTGAAACATCCAAAGTAAATATACCGTATTTGTCACGCAAAAACCTGGTGGTTTCATTCGCCCATTCTTCATGTTCTTCAAGGGCATATCCGTCAAGTCTTTGGTCCATAAAGCTATAATAATCAGCAATACTGGTTTTTAAATTGCTGTTTTCAATGTTGGAAAAAGATCCCGTTGAATAGAGCTCATTGATGACCGATCTGTTAAAAGAGACACCTCCGAAACCACGACCAAGCAAGGAAAATGCCAATTCTGTAAAATTTTGGTTTAATGAATCCGGAAAGGGACCCTTCCACAAAAAATTTTCCTGATCATTTTCAGTAACATCAAGCCAGTTTAACTCTGTAAAAGTTCGGGTGTCTAAATCTGAATGTTCCAGTATATAAAAGATCCCTTTTAATCTTGTTCTATTGAAAGAAAAGTTGGTTTCCATAGAAATAATATCCTTGTTCAGCGCCTCTTTTAAATTGATCAAATAATTAAGGACCTCCTTTTCATTGTTCTGGTTCGTGTTCCAGTTATTGATCGACAGGGCAATCAGAATACCAATCACGACAAGGATAATTTCGCCAGCAGCATAAAGAAGGTATTTACTTAACTTGTAATCATTAAGGAGACTTTGCCTGAGTTTTTTAAAGAATGTGATCATTGTACAAGGTAATCGTTATGAAGGCCAAAGATCTCGTATTTGGTTTGGTATGAATTTAAACATCTAAGTTAGGAAACAATTCAGAGATAGAAAATTCAATTCGCATTTTTGTAAACCACCAAGAAATAGTATTAATTTACCTGCTTTGCTGTATCACATTTTTATTACCCTTGTAAAGTAAAATTATTCTGAACCCAATTAAAGCCAGTGAACATCCAAAAATAGACCTGAAAGGTAGGAGATGATTTTCATTTAAAAACATACTTCGAAAGCTCCACATCCGGATCTTCATTATTTTTGAACTGTAAAAAGCCTCCGGCTAAATTTCAATTAATCAGTTCAGGTATAATGCCTGGCTTTGATTATTTGTCAATTTTACTGGAATAATTTCCATGCTGCTGATAGCGAATAACTTTTCCGTTTTCATCTCTTTCAAAAACCAGGGTCTCACCCAAGGCATCATCATCTCTGATTCTTCGAAAAACATCCCCCTCGATATGCTTGTAAAAAGTCATGGAATTACCAGGCTTGTCAGATGGTAAATTCAGGGTGACCAATTTTCCGTCCCAGGTCGAAATATACTCCTCACTCCACCAGGGCATAGGACTGTAGTATCCAGCAAAATCATTGAGATCCACCTTCTTTTCGGTTGATTTATCATTTTTTGAAGGCTTGACCTTACTTATGATTGCATTGATTCCGTTCACATATTTTCCCGGATTTGTTCCGCTGGCATTAATCATTACAGAAAATGCTCGCTTGTTCTTCAGGTCAATTTGAAGCGATGAACGATACCCGGGACAACTCCCTCCATGACCTACCCAGGTATTTCCGTTAGGCCCTTTGTAAACTACAAAACCCAAACCCCATGTGGTCTTCCAGTCAGGATTTGTCCAGTGTACATTTTGCATGTATTTCAAAGTTGACGGCTTTAAAATTTCTGTAATTGTACTGTCCCGCAATCTAAATTGCCATGATGCAAATTTCCCAAGATCCGTGACGTTTGAGGAAAATCCTGCAGCGGGTGCAATTCCGTTGGCCTGGAAAAAATTCACTTTTTCGCGATTGCCACTTCTAGTCACCGCACTATACCCAATGGCAAGCTTACTTCCATACATCTGCTCAGGAAGTTCCGTACGGGTATCAGTGAGACCAAGTGGTTTCAGAATATTTTCATACACATAATCGTCGAAAGGCACACCTGATATTTCTTCAACGATTTCCCCTAAGAGGGTAAGACCGAGATTGCTGTATTGAAAATAGGTAGACGCCGGATACAGGGTTTCCTGCTCACTCAATTTCGAATCGATTTGCGCTTTACTTGGAAAAGGGAAATCCGGCCCTGTCCAGTACGGATAAGCAGCTTCCCTTGGCAACCCCGAAGAATGTGTCAACAGGGTTCTGATCGTAATAGGTCCGCTTTCCGGATATTTCTGTTCAAGCTGATAAGCAGGAAGCAGGTCACTGACGCGATCGTCAAGGCGAAGTTTTCCTTCGTCGTATAATTTCATAATGGCAACAGAAGTAAATAACTTGGATATGGAACAAATACTGCAAACCGTTGATGCCTCAGCTTTAACATTCTTCTCGACATTAGACAAACCCACGGCACCAGACCAAAGTACTTCCTGATCCTCAACAACAATCGCTGTTAATCCCGGCAAGCGATCAAAATCCTTTTGAGCGTCCAACCATACCTCTACAAGTTTGAAAGCCTCGGTGTAGTCCTTTTTAGCTTCCTGCGCGAATGCCAAGGTGCATGACAAGAATAGAAATAACTTTAAATAATATTTTTTCATAAGATTGTTTTTTGCCCCCTGCTTGAACAGTAAAATGGCGTTTATTAATAATAATCATCACAGCCGTCTTTATAACTCATTTTTGCCTGGGGCCTCTGAAAAAGTCTCCTTTTTTTTGGCAAAAACAATTTGATGAAACAAAATACAGACACGGATGAAACACGATGAAAGATAGTTATAATATTTAAAAGTTTGAAATGGAATGATTCTATCATCAAGTTTTCCTTTTCAAAACTTAGCAAAGGCCTTTCAAGCCCGCTTATTTTTGATTGCCTGCCGGTCATCATTCTTATTCAAGAAGTAGCACAAAGTTGGAGCTATACAGAATATCAAGTTACAAGACAGTACAAGCGTTCTAAAACAGCTAAGTTTACAACTATAACAGCTATTATTCTTATGTGAAGTTGATTACAGGAATTAAATTTCTTTGATATATCTAACTACTCTTTGTTCTTCCTCTTTTTCTCAATCAGC
>CBDUAP010000219.1:0-5092 GCA_965365165.1 uncultured Flavobacteriaceae bacterium | reverse complement strand
TATAAAAAAACTATATGATAAGAAATTTTCTAATGAAGCAAATGCTTAAAAAGCTGCGTTCTCATGTCTCTCACAATGTTCTGCCCCAGCCAATTCGCAAAATAGATAAACAGGAACTGAAAAATGACTTCGAAAACAAGCACAAGGAGCATCAACATAACGAAAAGCAATAATTGCTCTGCATTCCTGTTGTATACATAATCATCAATGACCTGCTTTAAAAGAACGGGTCTGATCGCAGCAAACAATGCCACTGACAACACGGCTACAACGGCGATACCAAACTGCAGTTTGTAAAATCGCGCATATCGCATTAGTCTTGCGAAAAGTTTTACGTCGTAAACTTTTCCAACAACCTTCTTATTTGCTTCCTTCTGTTTGGCCATTATGATATATTGAATATTTCGTCGGGATAGTCAACTTTGGTTAAAAATAAGCCTTTGGCCTTTACCGAAGCCCCGGCCCTGGTTCTGTCTCTGCTTTTTATTACGTTTTCAAATTCACTGATTGACATCTTGTGCTTCCCTACTTCCAAAAGGGTTCCGACAACGGCTCTTACCATGTTTCGCAAGAATCTGTTTGCAGATATCTGGAAGATCAGCTCCTTGCCTTCCCACTTCCAAAATGCCTCTGAAATATCACAAAGATAGGTTTTTACATCAGTTTTAGAGCGTGAAAAACATTTAAAATCTTCATGTTTTATGAGTAATTGTGCCGCTTCATTCATCTTTTCAACATCGAGTTCTGTTTGCATCAATTGAAGTGTCATATGCGATAAAAAAACATTTTTCTCCATAGAAATCCGGTATTGGTAACTTCTGGAAACCGCATGAAACCTTGCATGAGCATCCTGCTTAACTTTAAACACGCGAAAAACAGCAATATCGTCGGGCAAAAATGAATTAAGCCTGTACTTTAACTTCTTCTCATCTATTGCCTTTAACGCATCAAAATGAAGAAAGAATTGCTCGGCGTGAACCCCAGCATCCGTTCTTCCGCATCCCACGACTGAAATCTTGTCTTTCAGTAAAATAGATAAGGCACTTTCTAGGGTAGCCTGAACTGAATTTTCTCTGGGCTGTACCTGCCATCCATGATACATTTTTCCGTTGTAAGAAAGTTCAACAAAGTATCTCAAAAACCTTTAATTTAGTGCCCAACAAAGATAATTAAATAAATCCATACCAATTTGTCTAAAAGAATTCTGCTACTGTCTGACACGCACGGTCACATCGATGATAAAATTCTGGCTTATTGTGCTGAAGCGGATGAAGTTTGGCATGCAGGGGATATTGGAAGCCTGGAAGTAACAAACCAAATCAAAAAGATGTGCCCTGTCAGGGCGGTCTACGGAAATATAGACGGCAAAGATATTCGAAGCGAATTCCCGTTGGACCAACATTTTACCATTGAGGGCGTAAGTGTATGGATGACCCATATCGGGGGATACCCCAATCGGTATGAGCGCAGGATAAAAGCAGCAATCACTCAAAAGCCTCCCAAATTATTCATATCAGGTCATTCACATATTCTCAAGGTACAGTATGATAAAAAATTGCAATTGCTGCACATGAACCCCGGTGCTGTAGGAAATTACGGGTTCCATAAGGTCAAAACCATGCTGCGTTTCGATATAGACCGAACGGACATAAAAAATCTTGAAATTATTGAAATAAATAGAGGAGTTTAGACTGCTTCGACCATATTGGGTTGCAAGATGGGAACTGAAATAAAAATACTTGTGCCTTCTCCCTGCTTCGAATTGATGTTAAAGACACCTTGCATGATCTTGATCCGCGCCTCAATATGACTCAATCCAAGCCCATCCTTTTTTCTTGCCCTTTTAACATCGAAGCCATTTCCGTCATCAATGATCTGAATTAATAATTTTTCTCCATTGCGTTCCATAAGGTTTATGGAAGCATTTTTGGCCTTACTATGCTTTAAAATATTATTGATGAGCTCCTCAATGATATTATAAATTTTAATTTCAAATTCCTGGTGGTATCGCTTTATACCATTGTCATCACTTATAAATTGAATCTCAGAATTCGAATATTTTTCACATAGATCATGCACAGCAAAGGCGAGACCAAACTTTAGTAAAACCGAAGATATCAATTCATGAGACAAGTCCCTGATTTTCACGGAAGCCTCATTTACAATTTCCTGGGCCTTTGATATTTCAATCGGCACATGGGTTTTTAATTGAGACCTGGATGCCTGTAAGTGCAAATTGGCCGATGACAACAGGGCGCTGACACTGTCATGCAATATTTCAGCGATAGATTTTCTTTCCTTTTCCTTGGCGTCTATCGTTGCGTTAATGATCCTGGTCTGAAGATTGTTATGAATCTGTTCCAGTTTATTCTGCTCTTTTAATTTATAATTTTTATAGAATATGAATCCAAGAATCAACACTGTTAAAGTAATAAAGGCCAGTCCATAGAACAATACCTGGGCCCTGAAAGCCTTACTTTTCTCCTCCTCTGTCTTTTGTTCTTCCAGGGCGAGGTTATATTTTGCCTCAACCCCTGCAATATTCTCAGCCAACTGGTCATTGTTCAGTCTGGTTTTTATTTTATCCGATTTATAAAGATATTCATAGGCGTTTTTATAATCTTTTAATGAGTCATAAGAGACTGACAGGTTTTCGTAAATTATTCTTTTCAAATATTGTACATCTTTTGTAGTATCCTGTTTTATTCTGTCATAGGCAGTCAAATAATTTTCTATGGCAGCTTCATATTGACTTTCAAAATGGTATAAATTGCCCAAATTTACATTGGAATATGCTATTCCCACAATATCATTTTGTTTGATCTTGAGCTTCAGGGCCTCCCGGTTCCAATGTTTTGCCAGGGGAAAATTATTATTGTTCTGCGCAATTACACCCAGATTATTATAGGCATTGGAGATTCTGATCTCAGTTTTCGGCGTTACAGGATAATAGGTAACTTTCCTGAAGAATATCTTCGCACTGTCTTCTTCGTTTTTAGCATAGTAAAAACTTCCCAGGCGGATCAGGGCTTTGGTAATACCCACTGTATCCTTGCTAAGTTTCGCCCTTTCTAAAGAGATTTTATTATAATAAATAGCTTTGTCAAAATTCTGTGAGTCGGCAAAAATTCTGGCCAAAAGGTTTGCAAAATCAATATAAAGGGAAGCATTGGAACTACCTTTTAAACGATCCAGTCCGTTCAAAAGTTTTTGCATTGCCTTCTCTTTCTGGCCCTGCTGGTAATACATTCTTCCAATCCGGAATTCAAAGGCAAGCCGGTCATCCGAATTCCTGGCAAAAGAAAAAGTATTTAGAGTATTGTTGATGTGATAATTGGCTTTGTCATATTCTCCAATGTCAATCAGTGAATCAACTTGTTGTAGTTTATTATTGATATAGGTTGCTTCCTGTTTACCGTCCTGAGCATATGATAAAACCCCTGCTACCAGAACAATAATAAGGGTCAATAAATTCCTGTAGTACAAAAATGGTCTTGATATCAAATTAAATAACCTCATTTTTCAAAGCAAATATAGCCAAACCAACACTATTTTTAACTTTTACTTTTTTCATTAAATTCTTGCGATGGGTCTCCACTGTACTTTCACTTATATGCAATTCGTCTCCAATTTCACGGGTACTGTATTGCTGTGCGACAAGCTTGAGAACTTCAACTTCCCTTCTGGTAAGCGAACTGATCAGTACCCCGTCCTGGCTTCCTTCATTTTTTATTTGTCCGTTCAGCAGGGTTTGCATCATTTTTTCCTTAACATCATCAGTAAAATACTGAGTGCCCTCTGCCACCTTGTATACCGCATTTACAATATGCTCCCCGGCTGACTTTTTAGGAACAAACCCTTTGGCTCCCATCTGGAGCACCTCTTTGACGAGTTTAACATCATCATAACTTGATAGCACGATGATTTCCGGCCTTTTCTTAAGTTGTTTAAGTTTCTTCAAAACTTCAATGCCATCAAGGAGAGGCATGTTGATGTCTAAAATCAACACGTCCGACTCGTTCTCTGAGTACCAGTCTATGACCTCATTCCCATTTAGGGAATATCCTATCACTTCAATACCTGGCTCAATATTCAGCACCGCTTTAACGCCATCAATAAGAATTTGATGGTCATCGGCAATATGAACTGTAATCAATTTATCCATATCCTACAACTTTTGTTCAAAACAAGGGTTAAAAAAATCCGAAAAAAACTAATTTTTCGGATCTTTTGCTAGTTTATTAAACAAACGTTTTAAATCTGCTAATATTGTATGTCAGGATTATTCCCAGATGATCGCACCTTTTGGTCTTCTTTCAGGCTCACTGGCATTCAATAATGCCTCCATTGATGCAACGTCATAATTACTTTCGTAAATATTATTGAAAGCTGTTTCAACCTTTCCATCAACAGGTTTTAAATCAAGAGTTACAGTTTTAGAATTTTGAGAATCCCCATTTTCCACTAGAAAAATCTCATTTGAGGTTCCGATCAATGCAGAAGAAACCAGAACATTCTGGTCTACTGTGAAGGTCACTTTAACGTCACCATTGTTGTTTTCCAATACCGGGGCAGATTCTAGTAAAGTCCCCTCAATATCAGACAAAACCGCTGTGGTTGAGTTAGTTAAGTTGGTTGTAAAAGATGCCATAACCAACAACAAGGCAATTGCAATAGTAAAATTTTTCATAATAATAAACTTTTAGATTTGTTCTGTATGTATGTAAATGTCAGCAAAAATAGGCTAACACATCAAATGTATCGGCAATTAGGTTACAAACCAATAGCGGAATCAGGTATTTTTTGTTCTACCCAGAAACCGTGAGGTTTATCCCTAAAAACCACTACTTTTGAAGTTTCTAAAGATAAAAAAAATCTATTATTATGTAAATTTTACTTTTGTTTATTGCATGTTGCTTGATTTTAAGTGAATTAACTAGTTAAAAATGAATTATTTACTAGTTTTAATTTATTATTTTATTTAATTTATTTTGTTGGATTAAAATAAATTTTATAGCTTGCATGTCCGTTTTTAGTTGAATTTAATTTCAATAGTTGAAATATTTATAGTAAGGAGAGAAGTTATTTGTTT